>JBCCFC010000671.1:0-7473 GCA_039029935.1 Chloroflexota bacterium | reverse complement strand
GGTTACTTAATACGGATAGAACGAATGGAGAGACTGACGATGAACAATCACATCAAATACGCGTTACCATTGCTACTTTTTGTTCTACTTTTAGGTATCGCATCACCGCAGTTATCGTGGACCGTGACCCGTTCTCAAGAGGCTGAAACGGCCAGTCATGCGGATATGGTGTCTACACAGGGGGAGAATGTCATCAACCCCACTGCCAGCACCAGCATTTATTTGCCCTTGGTTTCGATGCCTGGGGCCTCGTTCGATACACCTGCGACGGAGAATCCAACGACACCGGATGAGCCGACAACGCCAGATGATCCTGGAACAACGGATGATACAGATGTGTTTGACCTCACAGCATTGGACAGTGCCATCAATCTGCCGCCGAACAGTGGTGGCTATCCATTTGAAAATTGGGGCGGCGATACCTATGACGATTCTGAAGACCTCAATGCTGCCACCTTGATCGAGATGTTTGGGGCGGAAAACACCTGTGTGACAGGTGAAACAGGTGACGATTGTGTACTCAAGGCTGCGGCGCGTGAATGGCGCACGAAATGGCTTGATTTGGTCAAGCAAGGTCACTGTTATGGTCTTGCAGTGACAAGCCAACGTTTTTTTACGGGGCTGGAAACACCCGAGGATTTTCGGACGGCTGCAAGCAACGTGTTTGAGTTGGACCCGGAGGTCGATCTGCGTGGTCATATCACGCGTTATGCGGTGACACAAGCCCTGCGCCCGGCAAAGGGTCGTGCGAATTGGATTTATAAGAAGAAAAATACGCCAACGGAGATTTTAGAGCTGATTCGTACACGCTTTGAAGAGGAGCCAGACGACCCCTATGTGCTGATGTTCTATCATCAAGCGGGGTTGGGCGGTCATGCCGTGACACCGATTGGGATTGAAGATATGGGGAATGGAACCCAGCGGCTCTATATTTATGACAACAACTATCCGGGGCAGGCAAACTTTATGCTCTTTGATACCGAGGCTGAAACATGGGTCTATGATGGTGCGGCACTCAACCCTGAAGAATCAGCCAGTGCATGGTGGGGTGATGCGCGCACAGACTCGCTGGCCCTGCGCCCCACCAGTGCGCATGAGCCTTCATCGGGTTGGCGATGCCCGTACTGTGGTCGTGGTGGTGGGCTGGTCAATGCAGCGGCGTCCACACAAGATGAGCCGGATTATATTGAAGTTGGTCTAACTGGTCCCGCCGAATTATTGATTACCGATGCCAATGGGAACTCAGTTGGATACGATCCGGTAACGGGCGAACGCGTGAATGAAATTGAAGGCGCAATTGACCAGCCATTGGCGGGTGGGCTTGGCATTGATGTCCCTATCTACTATATCCCTGCACCGGAAGGCGATGCTAGTCTGGAGCAATATGACATCCAAATCAGCGTTGACCCAGCCGACCCTGCCTTGGATGGCCCTGTCGATACAGACTTTTATATGGTTGGCATGGGTGCCGTCAATGCGATTGAGAACTTGAGTGTGGATGTTGGTGATGACGTGGGGGGGTCTGTCCAAGCGGATGGCTTGGCCCTCTCGTTTGAAGCCAGTGGACAGACCGAGGAGCCTGTCATGATGATTGCCTATGATTCGCCTGATAGCGCAGAGGACAGCCAACTCTGGCGGGTTTCGCTCTTTGACCTTGAAGCGGACAGTGCCTTTAACATGGGCTTTGATCCGGCGAGCGGCGATCTCAGTTTTTCGGACCAAGATGAAAGCAACAGCTTCTACACCATTGACGGCGCACGCATTACCACTGAGGGCGAAGAGCAGCCCTTCTTTGCCTTTGCCGTGCAGGTCCCCGCAGGCAGTGAAGGTGAACTCGACCTTGATACATGGGATGGCGAAACCGAAATGCCCGCCACAATTGATGGTGAGACGATTGAGTTGTCGAATGAGACAGTTCTGTTGGATCAGGTGGATGCGTGTTTGGCGTATTGAGAAGGGTTGAGGAGTGGAAAGGTTGAAGGGTTGAAGAGTTGAAGAGTTGAAGAGTTAATTGTTGACTCATCACTTATCACTCTTCACTTATCACTCTTCACTTATCACTTATCACTCTTCACCAAAATTATCTGAGCGAAATAATGAACAATAAAGCACAAACTTGGATATTTACGGTAGTAACAGTGGTTCTTCTCCTCATGGGGATCGCTTGGGGGGTTCAGGGGCATCTTCTACAGTTTATGACGGTGCAGGGGCAAGCGTCGGGGCCGTCGTTGACGGTTGGGGATGTGGGTCCTGTGGTGGTTGGAGACACGGTTTCTGTATCGATTGCCTTTGCCAGTCATGGAAACAGCATCTCGGCAGTACTCTTTTCGGTTGACTATGATGAAAACTGCTTGGCGTTTGATGCAAGCGATGGCAATGGCGATAACATCAGCGATGCGATCTCGTGGGATGCACCTGCAAGCTATAACCCAGTCGTTAGCTATGATGCCAGCGATGGTGATGGCGAAATTGACTTTATCTTTGCCGATTACAGCCCCTTTGCGACTGTGTTGACGGATAGCGGACAATTTGTGCAGATTGCATTTACCGTTGTTTGTGAGCCCAACCCCGGCGAGACACTCATGGCAGCGGTCGGGTTTTCGAGTCTGCCACCGCCGAGCTTTAGCAATCCAGATGGCTTTGATGTGCCCGGTAGCACGGCTGGCAGCACGGTACTCATTCACGGTGCCGATAGCCCCACCATCACCGTGACATCCGTCCCAACGGTGACGGTCACTGTCGAAAATACGCCACTGCCTGATACACCGTTGCCTGATACGCCGCTGCCTGATACACCCGTTGCGACCAGCGTCGTTACAGCCACTGTACCACCAGCTACTGTCGTGCCACCCAATCTTCCGACGACAAGCACCCCGCCAGCAACCAATACGCCTGCAACAGGTTCTGTCCCCGGCTCACCCAGCCAACCATCAACGGCAACCGTCACCCCAATCCTCCCGCCAACCGTGACACCGCTTCCGCTCATTATAACAACCACGCCCCAAGCCACACCCACTGCGGGTGAACCGCTGCCCCATGACCCATCATTGCCCAACAATGAACCAATTGTGTTGGATGACAACGCCTCGTTGCCCGAAGATACGGCTGTTCGCGTGGATGTGTTGGCAAATGACGCCGATTTGGATGGCGACTCGTTGCGCATTGTCGAAGTCTCGCGCGGGAGTGCGGGGGGCCAAGCTCTCTTGACTCACGCTGCGGGTCTAGACATCACTAACATCACTGACAGCCCTGATAGCACAGCAAGCCCATTTCGGCTGGAGAAGTCGTTGGTCGATATTCCGGGGCGTCTGATCATCTGTGCCGACAACACCATCCAGTACATCCCCGCACCGAACTTTAGTGGGGTTGAGCGTGTGACCTATACCGTTGTGGATGGCTTTGGGGGACGCGCCACGGGTCAGCTCATCGTTTTTGTTGAGCCAATCAACGATAACCCAGAGGGGCTGCTGGACAGTGCCACCACAGAGGAAGAGACCGCTGTCACCATCAATGTGTTGGCAAATGACAGCGATCCGGATGACGATACACTGTCTATCGCCTCGGTCACTCAGCCACGCAATGGCAGTGTTGAAATCCTAGCTGGTGACCTGCTTCGCTATACACCACGCACGGACTTTAATGGCGAGGATCGTTTCATCTACCGCGTTAGTGATGGGCAGGGGGGGCAGGCGGATGGAACCGTGCTTGTAACCGTGATTGCTGTGCCAGACGCACCACAGGCGGTTGATGACACCATCTTGACACCCATCGACGCGCCCATCTCCTTTGCGCCAACGGCCAATGATATCCAGCCTGATGATCTGTCATTGGCGGATGATGTCGCAGGCTTTGTGATTGCAACCATCAGCCAACCCGCCAATGGCGTCGCCACGCTCAATGACGATAACACCATCACCTATACACCCAACGTGGGGTTTGAGGGGATTGATAGCTTTACCTACTCGTTGGATACAGGCGGTGCAGCTATCAATACAACTACACGAAGTGATACTCAAGCAAACGATGCCGACGGCACAATCACCGTCATTGTTGGTGGCAGTATCATCGACAGTGACGATATCACCGCTGTTGATGATGCCGCCACCATCAACGAGGATGAGGTCGTGACGGTTGATGTTCTCAGCAACGATAGCCACGCCTTCGGAGAGCCGTTGTCGGTCATCGGTGTCACACATGGACAGGGGCGAGTCGTAATCAATGAGGACAATACGCTGACCTATACGCCACCACCGGGCTTTAGTGGACAGGATATCTTTACCTATGATGTCACGGACAATGAAATTAGCGCCGCCAGCGCACAAGTCGTCATCACCATTGTTGGGACCAATGATGCGCCCATTGCTGTGGAAGATTTGGTGACAACGTTAGAAGAGGAGAGCGTCCAGATTGCGCTGTTGGCAAATGATAGCGATCCTGATGGCGATGCGATTCAGTTGGTCACAGTCGATGCGCCTGTCAATGGCGAAGTCGTGACCAATGCCGACAGCACAGTCTCTTACACACCCAATACCGATTTTGCAGGCGAAGACCGCTTTGCCTATACCATCGAGGATGCGGTGGGTAGCCTAGCAACCGGGCTGGTCATCATCACAGTGGAAGCGGTCAATGATCCGCCCAATGCCGTGCCTGATCAGGTGTTGGCCGAGGGCGGTGTGCCGCTGGTCATCGACGTGCTTGCCAATGACTTTGACCCCGATGACCCCGATGCGGTACTTGAGTTGACCTTTGTGGGGCGTCCGGAGCATGGGAATGTCGTTGTCAACGATGATGGCACAGTGACCTATACCGCTGACCGTCACTTTGTGGGGACGGACTCATTTATGGTGTTGGTTAGTGATGCTGAGGGTGCGAATGACCGCTCGACTGTCACCATCAATGTGGAAGCACCTTTGGCGACGGAGACGCCTACGCCCACCATCACGCCATCTGCGACAGTCACGCCTTCGCCAACGGCGACTGCAACGGCGACTGCAACCGCTACACCTACAGCAACACCTACAGCAACAGCAACTGTCACGCCCATCGCACCTGTGAACATCCCTGACGATGCGACGTCCACGCCATCGACTGTCCCAACAGCTATAGTGGAGCCAACGCCCACGTTTACGCCAACCTTTACACCTACACCGACCAATGCATTGCCTGTTGCGGGTGATGATGCGGCGACCGTGCTGGAAGATACGCCACAACGGATTCCGGTTTTGAGCAATGACAGCGATCCAGATGGCGATGCGCTCAAAGTGGTGGCAATTTCGGGCACAAGCAATGGCGGTCAACTGGCCTTGGGCGTGGTGCAGGCTGCGGCCAGTGCAGGCCCCTTCACTGTTGAGCAATCTGTTCAAGACGCCATCGGTCAACTGGCAATCTGTGCCGACAACACGATTCTCTATCGACCCAAGCCAGGCTTTGTGGGGGCGGATAGCTTTACCTATACCATTGCCGATGGCAAGGGTGGTCGTGCCGAGGCGACGGTCAATGTCACGGTGGAGGCAGTCAATGACCCGCCGCAACCAGTGGATGATGTCGTTGTCACCGAGGAAGATGGTGGGCTGACTATTGATGTGCTCAACAATGATAGCGATCCTGATGGCGATACGCTGGCACTGACCAATGTGACCCAGCCAGCGTCGGGCGTGGTCACACTGGATACCGCCGGACGTGTGCGCTATACACCCAATGCGGATTTCAAGGGTGAGGATGGCTTCCTCTACACGGTCGAGGATGGGCGCGGGGGCAGTGCCTTGGCCTCGGTCGTGGTCGTCGTGCGTGGCATTGCCGATGAGCCGGAGGCAGTGGATGATATTGCCTTTACCGAGCCAGATACACCGATTGAGATTGACCCACGCGCCAATGATGTCAATCCAGATGATGCCACGCAGAGTGATGGCGCGGCCCATTTCAGAACAGTGGGTGTGACTCAGCCTGAAAATGGCACGGTGGTCCTCAATGAGGATGGCACGGTGATGTATACACCCAATCTGGGCTTTGAGGGGGTCGATAGCTTTGAATATATCGTCGAGGTAGACCCTAGTTGTACTGCCGATGCGCCACCTGCACAGGCAATCATGGCACAGCGCGGCATCGTTCGCCACATCGGTCGAACCACAACCGAACATCTTCAAGAGGATGCGGATTTTGGTGGCAAGACGACTATTGTTGTCGGCCAGCCCAACGGTAATGGTGATGCTGAAACCGATATTGCGCAGGATGATATCGTCTCTGTCCTAGAAGACACACCAGCGACGCTTGATGTGCTCGCCAATGACAATGTTCGCAACATTAGTACCGCTCAGATTCTGGGTGTCATACGCGGCCAGGGTCGTGTCACTGTCAATGCGGACAACACGCTGACCTATACGCCACCGCCCGGATTTGCGGGGCAGGATCACTTTGAGTACACGGTCTCTGATACACAACAACCTGACGCAGCGCAAAACATAGACACGGCACTTGTCACCGTCAACATCATCACCTTTAACGATGCACCAGTGGCGGTCGAGGACCTGCTGTCGATTGACGAAGACACGACCGTGCGGCTCAACCTGATTGCAAACGATTCGGACAGCGATGGCGATGCCCTCGCGATCACGGCGTTGGGGACGCCACAGACAGGTGCGGCTGTACTCAATGACGACAACACTGTCACCTATACACCCGCCGAGAACTTTAATGGCATCGACCGCTTTAGCTACACGATTGAAGACGCGGCAGGCAATGAGGCCACCACGCTGGTGCGTATCGAGGTGCTGGCTCTCAGCGATCCACCAACGGCGGTGGATGATTTTGCCATCACACGGTCTGGCGAGCGTGTGTTGATCGACGTGCTTGCCAATGACCGTGACCCCGATGAGCCAGCGACGGGTGACACCAACCTACGTGTTGAGTTCACCAGCCGTCCCGCACATGGGGTCACACAGGTGAATGACGACGGCACAATTTTCTACACAGCCGACCGCCACTTTGTGGGTGAGGATGCCTTTATGGTGTTGATTCGCGACACCGAGGGGAATACGGCGCAGAGTAGTGTGATGGTGACGGTGGAGGCGGTGGGGCAGTAGGTCAGTATTCGGTAGGTCAGTATTCGGTAGGTCGGTATTCGGTGTCGCAGAGAATTATCCGCAATAAAGAATGGCAAGAATAGCCTTTGCTCGCACAAAATATTTCGGAGAGTCATCGGAGGTTCTTCGTAATCCTGGCGACCTTTTCGAGGATATACTGGAATCAAATTCCCAGCTATCAGCGGTGATAAGTTGGCAAACCCAACACATCGCTGATAGCCCTTTGTCAAGTAGAACCGTAGGTCATCGCTACCAGCGTGACAGTCTATATTGAACAGTCTATTTTAAATTTTGCGGTCGAAAGGGTTGAGGAATGCCTCAAATTCTGCCCAAATTTGGGTATCCCACAACCCAATCGACCCAACCCGCCCCCCGCAAAATACACCCCCATTTC
>JBCCFC010000670.1:0-7474 GCA_039029935.1 Chloroflexota bacterium | reverse complement strand
CGAACACAAACAGAACTGCCCAAATGGGATGTAAGTACGATCTATCCAAGCTTAATATCTGCTGAATTTATCGACGATTTTAATAAATTGGTGCAAGAAATTGACAAGACAACCGAGCTTTTTGATCGTTTTGGCGTCAACAAGCAGATTAATGCTGAACCGAGTGGTGTAGAAGAGATTGACGAAGCCTACACAAAGACGCTTGTATCAGAGTTCGAGACGATTTTGGGGGCGATTGGCGAATTGACCGATTTGGCAAACACCATCCGTGCCTATATTTATAGCTTTGTCTCGACTGATTCACGCGATGAGGCCGCACTTTCACGGCTGAGCGATTATCAGAAACATGCATCCAAAATTTCGATTCTCAGTACACGATTTATCGCATGGGTCGGTTCGATTGATATTGAGCAACTCTGTCAACAATCGGCATTGGCAAATGAACACGCCTTTTTGCTGCAACGAGCCAGCCGTCAATCCATGCATTTGATGAACTTTGCCGAAGAATCGCTGGCCGCAGAGATGACACTAAGCGGTGGCTCGGCTTGGGCCAAACTACATGGCACATACACCTCACAGATTATGGTAGACCTACCCGACCCCATTGAATCGGTCATTACATCTGAAGCAGTTTCTGCTGGAAGCACACCCGAACAGCCACTTGCACCACATCTTAACTTCAAACAACATTCTATGAGCGCAACGCGCAACTTTGCCTATCATCCATCCCGCGCCGTGCGCAAACAAGCATATGAGGCCGAAATCGCTACATGGGAACAACACAGCGTCACCTTGGCCGCGTGTATGAATGGCGTCAAGGGCGAAGTTGTCAACATCAGCCGGCGGCGTGGCTGGGAATCACCGCTGGCACAGTCACTCTTTGACAACAACATCAACCACGCCATTTTGGATGCCATGATGGATGCCGCGCATGACGCCTTCCCGGATTTTCGTCGCTATATGCACATCAAAGCGCGCATGTTAAAGCTCGACAAACTCGCTTGGTATGATCTCTTTGCCCCTGTTGTCAGCGACGGTCAGCATTGGGCCTATCAAGAGGCGACAGCCTTTATCTTAGAGCAGTTTACGGGATACTCCAACGAGATGGGGGAATTGGCACAGCGCGCCTTTGCCGAGAACTGGATTGATGCTGGGCCACGTGTAGGAAAACGCGATGGGGCGTTCTGTATGCGTATCCGCGGTGACGAATCACGCATCCTCGCCAACTACAAACCGAGCTATGCCGGACTCAACACATTGGCACATGAACTGGGGCATGCCTATCATGGCATCCGCGTCGCCAACTGTCAGCCACTTCTCCGTCAATACCCCATGACGCTTGCCGAAACCGCCAGCATCTTCTGCGAAACCATCGTCCGTCAGGCCGCGCTCAAGGTAGTGAGCAAGCAAGAGCAACTCAATATTCTGGAATCAACGCTGATGAGTGCCTGCCAAGTCGTGGTCGATATCTCCAGCCGTTTCCTCTTTGAACAGAGCATCTTTGAACAACGCGCCAAACGTGAGCTCTCCATCAGTGAACTAAACGAGTTAATGCTCGACGCCCAGCGGCAGACCTATGGGGATGGTGTTGATGAGACGCAAATGCACCCCTACATGTGGGCGGTCAAACAACACTACTACAGCACAACGCGCTCTTTCTACAACTACCCCTACATGTTTGGTCTGCTCTTCGGTTTGGGGCTATACGCTCGCTATGTAGACGACCCAGCGACCTTCCGCGCAGGCTATGATGACTTGCTCTCCTCCACAGGCACAGCCCCCGCCGATCAACTGGCCGCCCGCTTTGGCATCGACATCAGCGACAAAGCATTCTGGGCATCAAGCCTGGATGTTGTACGGTCTGATATTGCTCGTTTTGAGACGTTGGCAGTTTAGGAGATGGCGAGATAGGGAGATAGGGAGATAGGGAGATAGGGAGATAGTGAGATGGGGAGTGAATGAACCCTTCAACCCTTCAACTTTTCAACCTTTCAACCCTTCAACCCAAAAAACTATGGACAAATTACAATCAATCCTGCGTCGTATTGATGGGCGCGGTTATAAAGCATATAAAGATATTCAGGGAACGTGGCAGTTCCCCAACCACACGCTGCATATTGACCATGTGCAGGGGGACCCATTTGCCGCGCCGAGTCGCGTACGCGTGGTTGTGCCTGCCAATGTAACAGGGTTTGCGGGGCTACTTTATGAAACAGCGTCACGGGCAACGGGCTTGACATCATATTTGGCGTACTGTTTTGGACGTGAGACACGCCATGCATCGAACAATCGTGGGTCGGGCAAAAGTGGACAAATTCAGATTGAATCGCCGGGGCAGGAAGTGCTGAAACAGACGGCGGTGATGATTGACAGCAAGGGCAATGTGGAGGCACGGTTCACGGTGGGGTTGCCCGCACGGGGGCGCAGCGTACTAGGGATGCAAGCCGAACGATTGCTTTTTGATGATGTCCCCGCTATTGTTGCCAACAGCCTTGTTGCCAAAGCACACAAAGCAGGGACACTGGCGCAACATGCCGCGGTTAATGAAGACGCCGATGCACTGCGGATGCTGTTGCCTAAGATGGGTCTGGTCGCCTTTGTCGCTGATGGTGCGATTTTACCCCGTCGCAGCGGTGTTGATGACCGACCGCTTGAGTCTGGGCAGGGGACCGACGTAATTCCCTTTTCCTCACCGGAGTCATTGCGTGTCACCGTGCAATTGCCCCATGCAGGCGAGGTCACGGGCCTGGGCATCCCAGCTGGTGTCACCTTAATTGTCGGTGGGGGCTATCATGGCAAGAGTACGCTGTTGCGCGCCATTGAACGCGGTGTCTACAATCATTGTCCGGGCGATGGCCGTGAGCAGGTCGTCAGTGTGCTTGGTTTGGTCAAGATTCGCGCCGAGGATGGCCGTGCAGTCACGGGCGTCAACATCTCGCCCTTTATCAACGGCCTACCCATGCAGCAATCGACAACAGCCTTTCACACCACCAATGCCAGCGGCTCCACCAGCCAAGCGGCATCAATCATGGAGGCCGTCGAGGTCGGCGCAACGGGTCTGCTCATCGACGAAGATACCGCTGCCACCAACTTTATGATTCGTGATGGCCGGATGCAGGCACTGGTTGCCAAAGCGCACGAACCGATTACGCCTTTCATCGACCGTGTGCGTCAACTCTATGAGGAACACAACATCAGCTCGATTCTGGTCATCGGTGGCAGTGGTGACTATCTTGATGTCGCCGATAATGTCATCGCCATGCAGTCGTTCCGTCCCTTGGATGTCACTGATGAAGCACGCACCATCTCTACCGCCCACCCCACGCAACGCGCCAACGAGGCTGCGGGTCCCATCAACATCAACAGCCAGCGCATCCCCGTCCCCAACTCGCTTGATGCCAGACAGGGCAAGCGCGATGTCAGCATCAAGACACGGGGTGTCCACGCCATCCAATTTGGCCGTGAAGATATCGACCTCGCCGCCATTGAACAGCTTGTGGCCTGGTCACAGACACGCGCCATCGGCGAGGCACTGTGGTATGCCCGGCAGAAATATCTTGATGGTCAACGCTCGCTGGCGGAAGCACTGGCTCTCACCGTATGCGATGTGGAGGCGCAAGGCTTTGATATTTTGGATCGACGCAAGATGGGCGATTTTGCCGAGTTTCGCGTGTATGAATTGGCGGCGGCGTTGAATCGGTTGCGGAGTTTGCGGGTGAAGTGAGTTGCTGATTGTAAGCCGTCGATTGCAGGCCACCGATTGCAAATCGGCGTCTAAAGCAGGAAACAGGCTGCAAGCCTGTTGAAATGCTAGTCCAACCACAAGTCGCCTTACCTAAACCCCAGCACGTACTGAACCTTTCCACCTTTCAACCTTTCAACCTTTCCACTTTTCAACCTTTCAACCTTTCCACTCTTCCACAATCCTCCGATTCACCCGCACATCCTCCACAAACGACCGCCGCCACTCCTCATTGTCCAACGCATCTGCCCACCTCATGAGAAAATCATAACTGCGCGTTAATAGGTCCGGCGCGCGTGGGTCATCCACAACCTTCAATACTTGATAGCAGACCCAATAGGGGCGCAGCGGCTCAGTTGTTTCGCGCTGATTACCATCTTCATCCAACATGGGCAAAATCAACTCAACCTCACGCAGCGCGGTTTCATAATCTTGCTGTTGATAGGCAACCTCGGCCAGCCCTGCACGGGGATAAATTTCTGAGGCTGGGTATTTATGGGTTTGAATATGATTGAGGGCGTCGCTAAACGCATCCACCGCTTCGATGAATGCTGCTTGGTTTAAGTAGGCATAGCCGAGCGTGACAAATCCGGTGGCATGGTGGTTTGGACGGATAGTGGGATGCATGGCAACCAATGTCTGCGCAACCTCAACCGCTTTGGTTGTTTCTCCTTGAACGCGGTGTAGAATGCTGGCGTTGATCAGCAACAAATACTGTGTTAGTCTTGCGACCTTCTCTTGATTCGACAGCAGTGTGGCTTGTAGTCGTTGTGCTGTTGGATATTGTCCAAGACAGAGGTATTCCCAATACAGATTACGTATAGCCGTGTAGATAGAGGTTTCATTCCCGATATCGCTATACACCTCAATTGCCTTTTGCAATTGCTCAATCCGTAGCACTTGGTCACGATAGCCCGAAAGCGAAACAAAGGCGTTACGTATGCGTGCTTCACCATAGCGATTTTCGGTCTGCTGAATTAACGTCAACGCTTTCTGCAAGTTTGATGAGACCTGCTCTCGACTCAAGATGGGGTGTAGATAGAAAGTCATGACGCGAAGGATAATCGGTTCATTCCAATGGTCTCCATCGGCACGACGATAATCCAAGGTCAGTGCCATATGATGCGCACCACGCTCCAAATCACCCTGATAAAGCCAATATTCTGCCATATAAAAATGATAGTCGCCATGAACACCCGGTGGTATCTCGTCAGACAACAGCTCGGCGGCGCGGTCAAGATGGCCTTTGGCTTCCGTAAAGTCACCGTTTTCGGATAAGAGAAATGCAAGGTTTAAATAATAGTAAATGAGATGACGCTCTGAAATGGTTTTCGTAGGCGGCAATTGTGTATCCGTCAGAAGAACAAGCGCATCCTTTAGACGGTATTGGGAGATAGATACTTCAGACTTCATCAGATTGATACGAAATGCCAACGGGGTATACCGATTGTCTGTTGACGCAAGCAATTGCCCCTGCGCTAATCGATTTTCCAGACGATTGAGTGCAACAGAAAGCTGCTCATACGCCCCATTGCGCATGTAAAAGCGCGTAAATGCCTCCAAGGTTGTGCCAATTAAGTCAGCATCGTTGCGGTTGAGTGTCTGTTGCCACGCCAGTGCAATATGGTCCTGCTCCTGGCGTAGTTCGGTCATCACGCGTGGCCCCTCATCACCATTCATCTTTTCCACATGCTCAGACAAAAAGGCCAAATAATAGGCGCAATAGGCTTGCCAGAACCGCTCACTCTCTGGGGAATGCTGTCCATATTGTTCATGCCATTTTGTCTGTGCAAATCGTTGGACAAGCGGGTGCAATGTGTAGCGTCCGGCACTCTGTAGCTGGAGAAACGAGGTGTCAGTGAGTTGTTTCAATCCAAATAGGGTGACACCCGCAATGGTATTGGCAGCGTTCTGATCAAAGGCAGCGACAAAGTGGGAGATATGCAGGAAGGACTGCTGTGCGGCCTCATCCAAGAATCGCCATGAATGGTCAAAGAGTGCGTCAATGCTGGTATGCTCGGCGAGGTCAGATGCAACGCCTTGCAAGAGTGTACGGTGGTCTTGCGCCAGTTGCTCGGTAATTTGGCGCACCGTGAAATGCTCTGTCCATGACGCCACCATCTCCAACGCCAAAGGCAACCCGCCAGTCTGGTGACAGACTTGGATGAGATCGGCAAAATTTTCTCGGTAGAGACGGAACGCCGGGTTGTATCGCCGTGCGCGGTCAATAAACAGTTGGAGCGCGGCGTAACGGTCTTCTGCTGGGTCGGTTGCTTGGGTCATGTCTTGCGTCACGCGCAGTGCATCCTCCACCTCATCCAAAGCTGGAATGGCGAGCGGGTCTACCTTGACGATGGTTTCGCTAGGGAGTTGCAGACGCGTGCGTGAGGTGACGAGGGCTGTGCAGTTGGGTGCATTTTTCAGCAGCGCAGTCAACTGTGATCGTGTCTTCCACACATGCTCAAAATTATCAATGATAAGCAGCATCGTGCGCCGACGGAGATAGTTGGTCAACTGTGTCACCACCTCGTCCGAGCTACCCAATGGTAGTTGGAGTGCGGTTGCCACTTCCATCACAAAACGATTTACCAGCTCAGACTCTGTGTCCTGCGGCTGTGTTGCCTGAGATGCTTCCCCTTCTGGCTCTGCAATCCCTGCCAACGGCACAAAACAGACACCATGTTCAAAGTCGTCGGCCAGCATATGCCCCAAGGTCAGTGCCATATGGCTCTTGCCCACGCCACCCATCCCCAGCAACGTCACCAAGCGGTGGGCTGGGCTTTTTAAATAGGTAGTGGCCTCAGCCAGAAGTGTGCCATGTCCCAGCAGCGGCGTTAAGGGGACGGGGCTAAAGTGTCTTGTCGCTGGATACTCTGTTGATGCGCTTGCGGTTGATGCGCTTGCTGTTGATGCGCTTGCTGTTGATGCGCTTGCTGTTGATGCGCTTGCTGTTGATGCAGGGCTGGGTTCCTCCTGTGGTGGTGATACACGGGGGGTGGGCTTCACAGCGATGGGCTTCGCATCCATGCCCGTCTGCGCTGGCGATGATTGTGCTGGCTCAACCAATCCCTGACGGATACGCGCCACAAGCTGCTCCGTCTCTTCATCGGGCGTAACATCCAGTTCCTTCTGTAGCACATCGGTCAGCGTTGCATACTGCTCCAACGCGGCCCAGCGTTCCCCCTGCTCGGCCAACAGTTTCATCTTGAGCCGATGCCCACCCTCATGCCAAGGCACAACCGCGACCAAGCGGTCCACATCCGCAATTGCGTCATCCACATTGCCTTGTTGTGCCTCCGTTTGACTCAATTTATAGAGCAAATGACTAAACTGCATGGACATTTCTTCGCGCGTTTTGTCCACCCAATCATTAAAGACATCACTATAAGAAACCGTGAATCCTGCCAAAAAATCCCCACGATAGAGGCAGAGAACACGCCGCGCTTCGACCATATCTGCGATTTCACCCATCTTGGACTCACTGTATTTTTGCTCAAGCGCAACAAATTGGTCAATGTCACTATCACAATTGGGTGTGCGGTCAAAGGTCACGCTATCAGATGTAATCGTCAAGTGTGCCCCCAGATGCGTCCGAATGGCGGTGAGATGATTGCGCAGGTTGTGGCGTGCAGCGGATAGTTTGCTGTCCGGCCACAACAGCGCGCCCAACTCCCTGCGCTGAACGGAATGTTGTGCAGTCAGGGTATAGTATAACAGCGCATAAGATTTCGG
>JBCCFC010000669.1:0-7475 GCA_039029935.1 Chloroflexota bacterium | reverse complement strand
GCCGCTTCACCCGCTTTGTCGCCGACTTCCCGTCTCAAGGGCAGGGCTTGATTGTAGGAACGCAACGCCTCTTCATACTGACCTAGCCCCCAATAGGCTAAACCAATATCGTTCAGGGTTGCCGCTTCACCCGCTTTGTCGCCAACTTCCCGTCTCAAGGGCAGGGCTTGATTGTAGGAACGCAACGCCTCTTCATGCTGACCTAGCCCCCCATAGACTACACCAATATCGTTCAGGGTTTGAGCTTCACCCGCTTTGTCGCCAACTTCCCGTCTCAAGGGCAGGGCTTGATTGTAGTAACGCAATGCCTCTTCATGCTGACCTAGCGCCCAATAGGTTGTACCAATATGGTTTAGAGTTGTCGCTTCACCCGCAATGTCGCCGACTTTGCGTCTTAATGGAAGGGCTTGACTGTGGTAGCGAAGCGATTCTTCAATCTGACCTATTTCCCAATAGACGACACCAATCTCGTTTAGGGTTACCGCTTCACCAGATTTATCACCTAACTCTCTTTTGACCAAAAGAATAGACTCTAAGCCTTCAATTTCTTGCTGTTTTTCATTCAGATTGCCATGCGCTGCACGAATTGTATTCAACGCGTCAATCTCACCCGCCTTGTCACCAAGTTCTCGACTGATCGACAATGCTTGATTGAGGTGCGCCAACGCCTTCTCTTTTTCGCCCCCATTGCTATAGGCCAGCCCAATGCTGCGGAGTGTTTGGGCTGCCCCCGCTTTGTCCCCTGTCTCCTCTCGCAGCGCAATGGCCTCTTGAAAGTGGCTTTCGGCCTGCGACACATCATCTAGCTCAATATAGACCGCACCCAACTGTACCAAGACCAACGCTTCACCCGCCTTGTCATTGGTTTTGCGGACAAGGTTGAGTGCCAAGGTGTAATGCGCAATGGCTTCATCATATTCATCCATGCTGGCGTAGATATCACCCATACGTCGCAGGCTTAATGCTTCACCATGTGTATCGCCCATTTCCTGGCGCAGCGTCACAGCTTGGTCATAATAGTCCAGTGCCTCATCCTTGTCTCCCAACCCGTTCGCAACATCCGCAAAGTGGGTCAACGTCTCGGCCTCACCGCCCTTGTCACCGATATCACGGTAGAGCGCAATCGACTGCTCATAAAATGTCAGCGCACCACGCTCATCCCCAAAGTGGTCATAGACCCCGCCGATATTGTTGAGCGTTTTGGCCTCGCCCGCCTGATCTCCTTTCTCTTGATAGACGGCAATCGCTTGTTCATACAATGAAACTGAATCCTCTTCACTGCCCGAGAGGGCGTTGACATGCGCCAGTTCATACAAAATAGGGATGGTCAAATCGTCTGAAATTTTCTGTTGTTCACCGCTTTGCAGTTGCCCTAAATTGGCTTTGGCCTGTACCGTTCGCCCCAAACGCAGGTAGTTGATCCCTCGATAAAAATAGAGAATCCGTTTCATACCTGTGGAGACAGAATCGTCATCTGGTAGCAGGTCGCCATCAACGGTCTGTGCCGCCGTGTCAAAGAGTGGCATGGCTTCGTTATGGTCACGTATCTCGTAGAGCGCAAGCGCGGCGGCAAAGGCGGTCATCTCGCCCCAATGTTCACCCAAATTGGCTTTGAACTCAAACATGGTGGGTTGGATGTGGTTGGGGCCATATGCCTCATCATAGGTCTGACCAAAAAAGGGCAGCGGCTCTTGCGTGATGTCAAAGAAAATGTAGATTTCTGGCTCTGGTGTCAACACATAGTTGCCCCACACGACAAATTGAAACTCGTCGCGCTGACCAATCGCCATCGCCTTCTCGCTGCCCCCTTCCTCATGGATGTATTGGTTGAGCCGTTCGATACGAATAGTGGGGTGGTCAGTCAACGTTTCGCGCATATTCGTCACCAGCCGCTGGGTCACTTCGTTTGGGTCTTGACGACATTCGGGGTTTTCAATACAGAACTCAATCCCAATGTCTGCCACCAAGATGAGTGTTTCTCCCGCTTTGGCAGGAGCAAACCGTAGCGGCGTTGGTATGTTGGTTGGCGTAGAAGTGGTAGTTGGCGTAGTCGTGGGCAAAGGTGTTGATGTAGTAGTATCGGTTGAGGTAGCTGTTGGTGATGGTGTTATAGTCGCTGTATCTTCAATAACAACAGGCTTCTCATCTGGCTCCTCTAACCGGTACAGAATTAAGGCAATGCTGATTGCAGCAATACATATTGTTAACAGTATAGCAAGGATAATAAGAGACAGGCGTGAGCCTGTATTGTTCGTGACCTCGGTATGCGTAATGGTTTGATCAATATGATCACCAAAAGCAACGGCTTGGCTATCTTCAATATGCCCCGTTTGGATTTGTCTGTTGCCACCGCTTGGTAGCGTTGATTGTTCTGGTGTATGTTGGTTGAATGGTTCCTGTTCTTGGGTCATGATGGTTGCCAGTGATATATTTCTTATCTGTGTCTACAAATCTATAGCATTGTTTAACAATGTATTATATCTTGCCCTATACTCTGGAATTTCTCCAAATCTGTTGTATGTGGGGCATCAACAAATAATCTAAATCTTTTGTATGAGGTCGCACTATGCTATCCTATTGTTATGTACACGATTAATGTTGAAGTGATAGAAATGCAGGAAGATATCCAAGCCTTTGATGACGCCAAACAACGTATAGCAAAGGGTGAAGAATTAATTCCTAGCACTGTGACCTATGCCCTCCTTGATGGAGAGAACCCAATTCAAGTGTGGCGGGAATACCGAGGCTTGACGCGCACAGAATTGGCAGAACGAGCTGAAATCAACGAGTCTTATTTAGCAGAACTTGAATCGGATCGGCGTAAGAGTACCACCGATGTTCTCATTACTATCGCTCAAGCACTTGATTTGGAGCTTGAGGATCTATACCCCGCCTAACCACCCCTCCACAAGAAATTCATCCACATCCACACGCTGATAAACCTGCCGCAAAACCGTCTGCTGACGTTGTGCCTCACTAGGCACTGACGGCAGACGGTCCAGCACTTCATTGATCAACGTCTGCGTTGCCACCGTTCCACTCACTTCAATCTGAGGATACTCATCATCATGAGTATCCTGCACAACGTCACCATAATAGTAGATAGACTTCACATGACTCCGCAGCATTTTCCATCCATAATGCGGAAACAGATTGCTACCTTGGGCCGACGCTGGCTTAAGTAAAATCGGCCAGAAAATCCGATTAATTTGATAATCAAAGACCAATTTGAGCATGGCATCCGCCAATTCTGTATCCGACTGAAACGCACATGATGGTGTGATGGCCCACTTGTTGTCCGGCCATACATCCAGCCACGACCATGCGCCCCGCTGTGGGTGTTGTGGATCGGTTATGCAGTTTGGCAGTTGGGTGGCATCAAAAAAGGCGAAGTGTTGCGGATAGTCAAAAAAATCATCACGACGCGCCCGCAGTGTATCATAAAACGCCGTCGTCAACGCCAACAGTGCATAGCTGGCGGCGAGCGGACCATCGGCTAGGGATGGCGACACGACGGCCACGCGGTCGAGCGGGTGATAGTCGGGACAGAGTGCTGCGAATGTAGTAGATTCAACACCACTTTGGGTGCGATACCCAAAGTGAAAATCGGTGTTATAGATACGTGTAGTGGTATGCATTGATTGACCTTTCGATGTAATGTAGCTTAGGCATCCTTGCCTGAGTGTTGGACACAGCCCAAATGATTTTCAGAACAGAAGTTTACCATAGCAAAATGGAGAGTACAATGACAGCACAATTGGCGGCAACCGAGGAAGAAATTCGACGCGTCTTACACAGCGCGGCCTTTGTTGAAAACTATGGCTTTACCCTGCACTCGATTGGTGATGGTGAAGCGACCCTGAACGTGCCATTTCGGGCAAATTTTGAACGTCCGGGTGGTATTGTCAGCGGTCCCGTGTTTATGGCGGCGGCTGATGTCGCCATGTGGCTTGCCATCCTTACCAAATTAGGAGCGACTGATCAGTCAGTCACGGTGGAGATGAGTACGGCGTTTTTGAGCAAGGCGCAGGAGGAGGATTTTCTCTGTACGGCGACTGTATTAAAGTTAGGGCGACGCTTGGTCTATGGCGTGGCGGAATGTGTGAGCTTGACAGGAAAACGATTGACCCACCACACGTTGACCTATGTGAGACCCAGTACATGAGATGGAATAGATGGTTGGTGATGGATATTCTGTGAGTACCATGAAAATCTCGACAGAACACGATTCTAATAAAATCTATACGACATATGTCGCTATGTTTCGCTAATCAATCCAGCATTCGCAGTACAGCATTAGAAGGATCAAAAGTTATGGAAGTTATGATATGATACTTTTATATCGGCATCTTCAATGAATGTACATATATTTACAACGTCACAGAATTATCTTTTTTGTTACACTTGAAACTTTATATAGTATTATAACGTTCAATGTACAGTAAGATTATGATAGAAAAAGAGAGTGAGATGTGATTGAGCAGTTTGTGCAAATGGTGATGGGTACTGCCTATCCAGACGTTTCAGACAACCCCAAAACACTGCGTATCTGCCAGTTTGTTGTCTTGTCCGCTTTTGGATTTTTTTTGTTGACAATGTTTCTCAACGTCTATTACTTTATAGATGGTAGCCCTTGGTCAGCGATTACGCTGTTGCAGGTGGTTCTGTGGGGCAATCTACTTATCTTGACTCTGCCACGATTGACTGGCTCCATCAAGGTCATGATGATAGCCTTTACGCTTTCGTTAACCCTCCCAAGTATGCTGGCTGCATATCTTTTTTATGTCAATCTTCCGGCTATCTTAATCTGGTATCCAATCATCGTCGCACTCATCGTCTATATGTATGGCACACGTGGTGGCTATGTGATCACGGCAAGTTACATTTTTCTGATTGCAACGTTAAAATCTCTGGAAATATCAGGACATACATTTCCAGACCTTGTTGTAGACACAGTGACGCCATTTCAATCACCTGCCGAAACAACACTCGCCAGTTCTTTTATCTTTAGTCTACTTTGCCTGACTGCATTTTATACGATTTTTGAATCGACCTATAGCCGCGCGGAAGAGACATTATTGCAGCGTGAGTCGGAGTTGCGAAAGGCGAAGGAAATCGCAGAGACAACGGCGGACGCTAAAAGCGAATTTCTTGCCAATATGAGCCATGAAATTCGTACACCGATGAATGGGGTCATCGGTATGACCGATTTATTGTGTGATACAGAGTTGACCAAAACACAAGAAGAGTATGTGCAGACAATTCGCAAGAGTGGAGAATTGCTGTTAGGAGTCATCAATGAAATCTTGGACTTCTCTAAGCTGGAATCCGAGATGATGGTATTGGAGAATGCGCCCTTCTCGGTAGAAGAATGTGTGCAAGATGTTCTCATGATGCTTTCTGCTGAGGGGCAACGGAAAGAAGTCCTGTTATCCGCTGATATCGCCCGCACTGTGCCTGCCAAGGTTTCGGGTGATGTGTTTCGGCTCCGTCAGGTACTGATCAATTTGACGGGCAATGCACTTAAGTTTACAGAACAGGGCAAGATTACCATCAAGGTCAAGAAGTTGAGGAAACCGCCTCGTCAAGCACATCAAGATAATGAGCATCAACATTGTACGCAGGCTGTCCCTCAACAAGTCGTGCTGCAATTTTGTGTGCGTGACACGGGCATTGGCATTCCGGCAGACCGCTTAGATAGCCTGTTTGAGAGCTATAGTCAGGCAGATTCCTCGACGACACGCCGTTATGGTGGTACGGGGCTGGGGTTGACGATTAGCAAGCGCATTGTCGAATTGATGGATGGGGCGATCTGGGTTGAGAGTCAGCTCGGCGTTGGTTCACAATTCTACTTCACAATCCGTCTGGACGTCGTGCCAGAGCCTGTTGTTGATAGTGCAGATAAATCGCCTCGTGTGGCTATCCTACCTGCGATTTTCGATAAGATTTCTGATCAGCCAATGGATGCCCCACAAAAGCTGACCGACATCAACGCACCCCTTGCGCCAGCAACGCCTGCAAATATCCTGCTTGCTGAGGATAACGTCATCAATCAAAAGGTTGCCATACGTCTTCTGCAAAAGCTGGGCTACCAGGCCGATCTTGCCAATAATGGCCGCGAAGCCGTTGAAGCAATCCAAAATCAGCCATATGATTTGGTGCTGATGGATGTTCATATGCCAGAAATGGATGGATTGGAGGCCACACGCCAGATTCATCACTATCTATCGCAACAAACGCAAATCAAACCACCACGCATTATTGCCATGACGGCTGCTGTCCTTGATGAAGAGCGTACCCGCATGAAAGAAGCGGGCATGAATGGGTTTATTGCCAAGCCCATTCGTGTTCCTGAACTAAAAAAGGAATTGGCAAGACTACCTTAAGTATGATCGACAAATTTGTCCGCATCGTCATGGGACCAGCCTACCCTGATGGCCCCAATAATACAAAGCGACTTCGCATTTGCAACTGTATCCTGCTGACAGCCTGCGCCTTTTTTGTGCTTATGGTGAACCTCAGCATCTACCATATACTGGCGGAGTCTCCTTGGCCTGCCATCGTCATGTTACAGATTGGCCTTTGGGTGAATGTGCTGATTTTAGCCATCCCCAGATTAACAGGGTCGATTCGGCTGATGGGGCTGCTCTATATCATCTCACTCATGTTGCCCAGTATGGTTTCAGCCTATATTTTTTATATCCATGCTGCGGCTATTTTTATTTGGTACCCTCTGATTGTCGCACTCACAGTCTATCTATATGGTATAAAGCTCGGATTCACGGTGGCAGGTCTATATATTGCCTTTATTATCGGTCTCAAACAAATTGAGCGCGCAGGACACCTCTTTCCCGATTTTGTCACAGGAACGGTCACACCCCCTTGGCTCCCAGAGTCTACCACGTTGACCAGTTCAACCGTATTTAGCTTGATTTGTGTCACAACGCTGTACGCTATCTTTGAAATTACACGCAATCGCGCAGAGCAAAAATTAGTCGAAAGCGAAGCGGAACTGCGTCAAGCCAAAGAAGAGGCCGAGGCTGCGGCACAGATTAAAAGCAAATTTCTTGCCAATATGAGTCATGAAATTCGGACACCGATGAATGGGGTCATCGGCATGACCAATCTCCTCCTTGACACAGACCTCAATCAAACACAGAGAGAGTATCTGGAAACCATCCGCACCAGTGGTGAGGCTTTGGTGGATGTGATCGATGAGATTTTGGACTTATCCAAGATTGAAGCGGGGCGTATGGTGCTTGAAAGTCAGCCATTTTTTGTCATTCAATGTATCAATCATGTTCTCCACCTATTATCAGTCAAAGCGCAAGAGAAGGGGATACGCCTTTATGCCACCACCCCACATGATTTTCCCGAAATGATCATGGGCGATGTGACCCGATTCCGTCAAATCCTGCTCAATTTGGTTGGCAATGCTGTCAAATTTACGGAACAAGGTGAGATTGAGATTATCG
>JBCCFC010000668.1:0-7478 GCA_039029935.1 Chloroflexota bacterium | reverse complement strand
GTCGAGCAACAACAACAGGCATTAGATGAGGGGCAGATTACGGAAGAAGAATGGTTTGATATCTTCAATGAAACCTTTACCCGCCATTATCTCGCAGCAGACAACCCACGCGCACAGTCGGGGCATGGCGGTGATGCTGTTCGTTACTGGAACAAGCGACGGACGATTTTGGAAGCCATTTACAAGGATGGCACATTTTTGGATGTCGGCTGTGCCAATGGTCATCTGATTGAATGCCTAGATCAATGGCTGGTTAACTCAGGCTTGGCGGTCCATTTTGAAGGCGTAGACATCTCCGAGGGGTTACTCGCACTTGCCAAACAACGCTTACCCCACTGGGAAGACCGCTTTCACCTTGGCAATGCGCTCTACTGGACGCCCCCCAGACCCTACGATTTTGTTTATCTATCTGGGCTAGAGTATGTCCCACTTGGCAAGCAACCTGCATTTATTGAACACATTATGTCTACAATGGTTGCTCCCAATGGCCGTTTTATCCTCAACGGTGGAACCGAAGAGCGTGAATATAGGGTGGCTGAAGCACGGCTCCGTGCGTGGGGCTATATCCCAACAGGGTATTGCGAAAAGTCACATCAGGATCATGCAGGGTTGGTGCGTAGACTGTTCTGGTTTGATATGGGGTAACAGTAAAAAAAGCTTTCAGCATCTCAGCACTTCAGCACTTCAGCATCTCAGCATACTAGCTGACTGGCAGACAAGCCGACTGGCTGACTGGCTGACAAGCTGACGGCTGAGTCGCTGAAAGCTTTTTTCATCACAGCATTTGCACCAATTGAATGTTATTGCCACAAGTATCATCCAGAACCGCCATCATGACAGGCCCCATTTCCTGTGGCTGCACAGAGAATTCAACGCCCAGGCTTGTGAGCCGTTCATACTCTTCGTTGAGATTATCAACCGCAAAGGATGTATATGGAATACCTGCATCCTTCAACGCTTTTTGATACGCTTGTGCAGGTTCAAACCCCATCGGCTCAAGCAAGAGTTCCACGCCACTTTGCTCCTTTTGGGAAACAACTGTCAGCCATTTATACTCACCCACGGGAACCTCTGTTTTTTTGACAAAACCCAACACCTCTGTATAAAACTTCAGTGCCTTTTCTTGGTCATCAACAAGAACGTTTGTTGCGTATATTCTAATCATTTGTACACTTGCCTTTCTTTTTATGCAAAATCGTAAAAGTCACACATGGGCCAAGCCATGAATAGATAATATATACGCCATACTGCTTTTTGTTGCATAGGAAAGTATAAAATCAGCTAGTCAGCTAGTCAGCCAGTCAGCCAGTCAGCTAGTCAGCTAGTTAGCCAGTGTGCTGAAGTGCTGAAGTGCTGAAAGCTTTTTTATTCTGGGTACGATACTTGCAGCCATGTGTAACATTTACTTTTTTCTATTTTTAGATGCAATACTAGAATACCAGCATGCTGTTCAATGTTCTTATTCCAGATTGCGATTATTCATTTTTTTGTATTCTTTGGGAGAATACCCTGTCCCACGCTTAAAAGCCCTTGAAAATGTGGGTAAGCTTTCGTATCCGACATCATAACAGACCTGTGTGACGGCAAACCCTTTTTTGAGCAGTTCTTTTGCTCTAGAGATTCTTAAATCTCTTAAATATTGCCGTGGCGTAACACCATAAACTTGTTTGAATATTTTGATGTAATAGAAGCGAGACATAAATGCTGCTGCTGCTATTTTTTCCAATTCAATTTTTTCCGAGAGATATTTCTCCATAAAGGCTTTGGACTGTCTTATTTGTACATACTGATACGCTGGTAAGAAATGCTCCTCAGCGATACGCTCCAATTCTTGTTCGTAGTACGTCTTCGGTTTGTTCTGCATTCGTTATCCACCACCCTGATCTTACACCCTGATCTTACACCCTAATTTTGCAACCGGGCATTAGGCGTCATGATATTTAGCCAATATGCGGATAATCCGCCGCCAACAACCCCTCTTCCTTAATCGCTGCCCAGAATTCGTCAGACAACGGGGTGTTGACCATCGCAATATTTTGTGGCACACGTTCAGGCTTGCTGGTGCTGACAGCAATGCTCGACACACCCGGATGTGACTTGCCAAACTGGATACAGGCACTGGCAGGCGATACATCAAACCGCGCACAGAGCGAAAAGAACTGCTCACGCCATTGGAATAACTTTTTGTCCTCGGCATCGTTGGGGTCAAGCTTGCGATAGTTAAAGAACTCACCACCCGTCAGGAAGCCCGCATTAAAGACCGCCGAGTTGATGATGGCGACATTTTTTGCTTGCAGCTCATCCATAAAGGCCAGCAGTTCCGCTGGGTGTGAATAGAGCGTCATGCTGTTGGCAAACATGATCCAGTCGAGGTCAACCACACGTGTGATTTCATAGATGCTTGTCCAGTCTTTTGCACCCACACCAATCGCGTTGACCTTGCCTTGGTCCTTCAATTCCTGCAAGGCACGATACGCCCCTAAGATATCTTCAAAATTCTGTTTGCGCTCATCCTCATTCTCCGCGCGGTCCAAGTACTCATCAGGATCATGGACGGATACCATCTGTGTCGGATAGTCGCCCCCTAACAGGCCGTTGCCCTCTTCCCAACAGCGGATGATGCCCTCATAGCTGATATCCTGCACCGCATCATGCGCTAGCCCCAACCACGCACCTGGCTCAAAGGTTGGCTCAGGTGTTGTCAACGGCACACGTCTCCATGCCAGCTTGTTGCTGATGACGACATTCTCAGGTGCAACCCCCAACTCTTGCAGTGCCTGCCCAATGGCCTCGAGCGACAGACCCGCACCATATTTGCCCGCCGAGTCCAGTGCCATTGGCCCATCAAAGTGGTCCATCAACGCACGGATGATGGCAACCTTGTCCTCTTGCGGCCAAATTTTGAAAAGATTGCCCAAGTTGGCCGTACCAAAGACAACCTCTGGAAGCATGAGTCCTGTGTTACCGATTTCTTTGTATTGCATAGTTGTTTTCTCCTGTTGATAGTGTGTAGATATGACTTGGTGATCTATAGAGAAACGCTGATCGTGAGACAGTAGACCCTCATTGTAAGTTTGAGGGCGTCTTGCCCATCAACATTTCTGCTCGGCGATTTGAATTGTACCGTTTGCCATCAATAGACTCTTATTGTACCATACCTCTATGAATACCAACGAACAAACCGTATTTATCGTCCCTGTCGAATCGCAGGGCAAACGATTGGATGCGTGGCTGACGCAGATGATGCCAGACCACAGTCGCAATGAAATTCAACGCTGGATTAAGGATGGACTGGTATTGGTGGCCGATGAGCGTTTGGCCGCGAAGAAAGTACGCACCAGTCATAAGGTTGAAGCCGGACAGGAGATCACCGTCCATGTCCCACAACCAAGCAAGGAAGCGGTGTTTGAAGCGGAGAGCATCCCGCTCGATATCGTGTATGAGGATGAGAATGTGATTCTGGTCAACAAACCAGCAGGCATGGTGGTGCATCCAGCACCGGGCCATGAGCGTGGGACATTGGTCAATGCGGTCCTCTATCACTGTCCTGATTTGGTTGGCGTGGGAGGCGAGCGACGCCCCGGGCTGGTGCATCGACTCGACAAGGACACATCGGGCATCATCGCCATCGCTAAAAATGACAAGGCGCATCGGCATCTGCAAGCACAGTTCAAAGCACGGACGGTCTATAAGGAATATCTCACGCTGGTGGAAGGTCATATTGAGCCAGTCAAAGGGCGTATCTCCGCACCGGTTGGCCGTCACCCCGTTGACCGTAAACGCCAAACCGTGCTACCCGTTGACTCACTCACGGGCGAAACCAAAGGCCGTGAGGCCATCACCGAGTATCACACCCTCAGCTACCACAGCGCACCCGCCACCAGCCCCCTGATTCGCGGGACCAATGCCACCGCCAACTTTACCTTCCTGCGCGTTATCCTGCATACAGGCCGTACCCACCAAATCCGTGTCCATCTCGCTTGGCACAAATACCCCGTCGTCGGCGACACCCTCTATGGCTATCGACGCCAACGGCTGATTCTGCCCCGTCAATTTCTACACGCTCACCGCCTGCACCTCCAACTCCCCGACGCCAAGGAGGAGCGAGAGTTTGTCGCACCGCTGCCGGAGGATTTGCAGGGATTATTGGATCGGTTGTCGTGAGCGATGGAACGGCGGAGCGATGGAGCGATGGAGCGATGGAGCGGTGGAACGATGGAGCGGTGGAACGATGGAACAGTAAAGTGAATTAGTGCTTTGCCGTTTTAACGCTTCAACGCTATCCCGCTTCAACGCTCTACCGCTTTTGCCCCCTCCAAACACCTCCAGTTATAATACCCCCATGAGCCGTTCACTAATCAACAAAATACTCTACTCATGTATGTTTGCGTTGCTGCTCTATATTGCGCTGGTGCTGTGGAGCGATTGGACGCAATTGGTCAGTGCGTTGACCGACTTTCCGTGGCTGTGGTTGCCTGTGGTGATAGCGTTGACATGGGTCAACTATATCGGGCGGCTGGTCAAATGGAATTGGTATATGGGCTTGCTGGAGGTGGATATCAGCCGTTGGGACAGCACCCGTATTTTTGGTATTGGGATGTTGATGGTGATGACGCCAGGCAAGGCAGGGGAGTTCCTCAAAAGCTACATGGTGCGCAATGTGTCGGGGACACCGATGAGTGTGACTGCCCCGGCTGTATTGGCCGAGCGTGTCACAGATGGCATGGCAATGTTGCTCCTTGCCAGCATTGGGCTGTTCGCATTCCCCAACCAAACCGCACGGATTGTCGCCACCATTGTTGCCATCGGGTTTGTCTGTGGCATTATCATCATTCAAATTCGACCACTTGCCCTGTGGTTTCTCGGCATTGGTCAAAAATTGCCCATCATCAATCGCATTGCAGATCCACTGTACGAATTCTACGAAAGCAGCTATATCATCTTCAACGCACGTAACCTTATGATAGCACTTACCATCGGTGTTATCAGTTGGCTGGCTGAGGGAGTGGCTTATGGCATCGTCCTTATTGGCTTTGGTGTGCCATTCGACCTTAACACACTCCTGATTGCGATTTTTATCTTTTCAATCAGCACCGTCATTGGCGCCGTCGTTGCTGCCCCAGGTGGATTGGGTGGCGTAGAAGGTAGCCTATTCACACTTAGCATTTCGATTTTATCCATACCCGCTGTGCTGGCAACCGCTGCCGCGTTGCTGATTCGCTTCTGTACATTGTGGATGGGTGTACTGGTTGGTGTCGTGAGCTTTTTGCTCTGGTCGGACCTGTTGGCAGGGGCAAGCGAGGCGAGCGATTTAGCTGAATCGTAGCCAACCCTTCCACTTTGCGTCCTTTTTGTCTTTTCTCCGTCTATTGGATTGGATCAAGAAGTTCATTCAAAAATTGGTCTTTAACAGCGATGAAAGAAGCGCATACGCAATGAGTCTCATTAGATATGCACTTCTTTCATCCTTTCGTACGGAAAGGATTTCTCTATGGGACGCCTTGCTTCATCCATCAAAAGTCAATCAAGCCAAATAAGCCAACGGCGCTGGTTCCTTACGGCCGTCTCTGCGCTGATATTAGCCCTCGCAGGGTTAGGCGATACCTTGCTCTATCCGACGTTACCGCTGTATGCATCGCAATTAGGTATCCCACTCATGTGGGTTGGGGTCCTTCTGTCAATTAATAAATTGGTGCGTCTTGGTGGCAATTATGGTCTTGCACTGACGATTAGCCGATGGGGATATAAACGTGTCGCAACAGTTGGTGTGCTTTTGGCATCTGCCAGTACACTCGCATATGGGCTAAACCCACCACTTTGGCTATGGCTCATCTCACGGATTGCATGGGGCATGGCATTTGCTGCATTACGATTATGTGCTCTGGGGTATGCAACGGAGACAGCGCATCAGGGCATACACCTGGGTCTAAGCAAAGCCATCAAAGAGTTTGGGCCGATGAGCGCGCTCTTTATTGGTCCGCTGTTGATTACACATCTCGATGTGCATATAACGTTTCAGATATTTGGTGCAGTAACAGCACTTGCGTTGCCCTTAACATGGCTCCTCCCCAATGATGCCCAAACTACAAAACCCAAAATGAAGGGCGCGATTGACAAGCCAACTTGGTTTGATGGGCTGATCTTTGCGACAGCCTTAGCCGACGGTATTGTCATTGTGACGATTGGCTTGCTTTTGCACGACACGGGTGTTGCGGACACAACCATCCTTGCCATGTCCGCCTTTTTGTTGGCCGTCAAACGCTTGAGTGTCATGATTGTCGGGCCATTGAGCGGCTGGTTGGCGGATAAATGGCATATCCGTCACCTTTTCCTGCTCTCCGTTGCTGGATTTTTTGTGGGCCTTGTGTTCATTAGCACCAATGTAACCATCGTTGGACTGACAACACTCTTTGTCTCAACCGCAATCAGCCAAACACTGGCCGCTGGTGTCGCACTGGAGTTAAGCACCAATACAAAACTCAACACACTCTCATCACTTACCACTTGGCGTGATTTGGGGACGGCTGTCGGTGCATTAATCGGGGGATATTTGTTGGTTGCGAGTACGCAAGAGATTGTCTATGGAACCCTAGCGGTTATGGTGTTCATCTTTAGCCTCAAAGTTGCAAGGATTCAGTCATCAAGTCCAGATTAAGAACAACAACGCAAGTCACTCTCTGTACATTCCGGTTGTCCAGCACAATAGTCCCCACGCTTAGACTTCGCACAATGCCCTAAATACGTTTTCTCGGACAAGTAGAATGCTGTAAACTTCTCTTCAAAATCAGCCGAGACAGATTTCTCTGGGATGCCTGTCTCCAAAATTGCTTGCTGGAGCTTTTTGAGCTTGGGGAACTGCCCGATAAGGTCATATTCCGTATAGGATTCAATGATGGATGCGCGATGCAGCAAAGGCAACCAGGCAATATCGACCATGCCCATACGATCACCATTCACAAATTTGCTGCCATTTAGTTGCATTTCCAGTTTAGAAAATGCCTTGGACAGTTTCTCGGTGCGCTCGACCAATGTTTGCTGGTCCTTGCTACGCTGCGCACTGCATTGCACAAGATAGTGCTTAGACGCAAGATAGGACCAAGCTCGCTCTTGTGCTTTTGTGACAGGATTGTTACTAAAGAGATGACCTGCCCCAGTTTCTTCGATATATTCTACAATGGCGTCGGACTCAAATAGCACCTCATTCGATTCTGTGATGAGAACTGGCACTTGACCATTTGGAGAAGCGTTGAGAAACCAATCCGGCTTGTTGCTGAGATCAATGTACTCAATTTCGTATGGAATCTGCTTTGCTTCTAGCAATGCTGTTACTCTCTGTACAAAAGGACAAATTTTAAAGCTCACAATTTTCATTTTTTGTATCTCCGTATTCATCTGCGTTCTTTGCGGATTCTGGCGACAACAAAGCCTGCCCCACAATCCACCAAAATATCTTAAATCGTTGTTACATTGCTATAGAG
>JBCCFC010000667.1:0-7533 GCA_039029935.1 Chloroflexota bacterium | reverse complement strand
GAGCGCGATAGTACAGATTTCCGCTTTAATGTACCCGATGGGCAGGGTGAAGTTTGGATTGAGTTTGATCAAGGTTAAAAAATTTATGCAGAAAATAGGTAAAAAAAACCTTGGACAACATTAGATAGTTACAGAGCCATATACCAAATCTGATCTTTTTCACATCGTTAAATTACAACTGGTTTCAACTACAATTTAAACCGTAGGGATTAAACCATAGGGAAAAGCCAGCATTTGTGTATAGGGTCATAAAAAATAAAGTCATGCAACAAGATTTATCTCATTTTACCGTAGAGGATTTACAGGCACGGTGTCGTCAACGGTCTCCTGGTAGTAATGCGCACGAGGAATATTGCTTTGAGCTATTCCGTCGAGCCATTGTCGAAAAAGATAATGCCTGCTGGACCGCCATCTACACCCAATATGAAGGGTTGGTGATGCATTGGTTCAAAGAGCAAGTGCCAGAAGGTCGCATTGGGGATGTACCTGTTTCACAGATGTTGACCTATCCCTTTGAAAAACTGTGGCGTTTCTTTGAAGCACCCAAACTGGCAGCAGCGCGTAGCTTAGGCTCGCTGCTCGACTATTTGCATTCATGTACCATTACATGTGTCCATGAACAGTATCGAGCGATGGGTGTCCAGAAGAATCGAGAAACCCGTGAATTTAACTATTCACAGGGGCAAGCCCCACCTGTGAATCCAGAACGGTCGCTCGTGGACCGAGAAGAAAAACAACAACTCTGGGATGTGATTTCGGCGAACACGAAGGATGACAAGGAAGAGTTAATTGCGTGGCTCACGTTTACCAATGGATTAAAGCCAGCCAGGGTTTACGATGAGCACCCAGATCGATTTGAAAGCGTAGATGAAGTATACGCCATCAAACGGCGACTGATTGCACGTCTTCGCCGCGATCCCAGTCTACGTAAAATATGGAATCAAAGAGTGTCATAATGAGTATGAAGAAACAAAATCAGCAGGGTGAGATGCAAGGGGTAATGCCCGAAATCCACCCAACAACGATGGATAAGCTGTCGGATGAGCAATTTGAGGGCGTCTTACAATCAACATTCCATCGCTTTGAGTGTCCCACACCGGATGATTTGCGTGATTATGCGTGGGAAATATTGTCCGCACAGAAAACAAGCTTTGTTGCCAATCATTTAACCCATTGTGTCTCTTGTACACAAGAATTGAGCGAGGTAGCTGCGGTTATCACGCCAGTTGAGAGTCCAAGCTTGGTCAGCACATTACAGGAAATGGCTGGCAAGCTTCAGCAGCAGACCAAGGTGGTCATCGCCAAGCTCATGGATGATATGAACCAAGGGCTAGACTCAATGTCCGACGCAGTTGCAGATGCACTGTCTCCCAACACCCTGTCCCCCAACACCATGCAGCCAGCCTTTGGGGCACTGCGTAGCGGTAGTGCCATGAGTAACAGCATCTATGAAGCGGGTGATACCATGATTGACCTGCGTGTCCGTCCGGACAAGGCCACTCGTCTTATGGTTGCTGGTCAGTTGTTGTTGCCAGAAGTTGGGGATGCATCAGACATCGGTACATTCCGACTATCGCCACAAAGTGCCAACACCACATCTACGCACTATGAGCAATGGCAGGAAAACGAACACATCCTCAACGGTGTCATTGACGAAAACGGCAGCTTCCAAGCCACCCACGTGCAGCCAGGTCGTTATCAGTTGACGCTACAAACACCAGAGACAACCTATGTGATTCCTGACCTTACATTGCAACTGATGTAACTCACGGTAGATTGGGTGCAGATAGGTTTGCTCTGCACTCAATCTACCGATTTATATAGTATCTGGTTGCTGCCGCATCCAGTGTAACAGAAAAACGTGCTTAATCACATCAGCTCATTTTGAGTTGATGTGATTAAGCACGTTTTTCTAGCGTTCTTATTTCGTGTTTAACAATAGCTTACGAGACGACTCTTAAGATTATGACGATACAACTACCAGCCGAATTACTCACAACAGCCGAAACTATTGAGCAGGTCGATGATGCCCAACTACGAGCGTTGATTGAAACATATCAATGTACCCCGGAGACGATTCGCACTATCAGCAATTATATCAATCAAGGTGGTGAACCTGTTGCAAATGATGGCGACGAAGACGATGCTGATACGCAGCCACATGTACCGCTCTATTACACAAATCCACTCAAAGCAGAAAAGCTGGCGAGGCTCGCCTTTCGGATAGGGTTGCTGATGGATTACCCTGGTCCGCCTCGTGGCCGTTGGCTATTAGCAAATGCGCATATGTTTACCGAGCAGTTTAACCGGGCTGTCGAGCTTTACCAACAAGCAAGAGCAGAGTTTTTAGAATATGATGACACATTACAGGCTGCTCGTATGGGTGTAGGGAATATAACAGCCTTAGAGCGTATTGGGAAGCCACAGCAGGCATTAAATCTCGGTAATCAAATCAAACCTGTGCTTGAGCAATCTGAGGAAAACACCGATGAGCTACATATTGCAATCCTATTAATGAATATGGGAAGCTGTTATGAATTACTTGGTCAATGTGAAGAAGCCCTGAATGCCTATACACTTCAGCTAAAGCTCGCAGAGAAATGGGATGATCAGTTTATGATCGCTCAGAGTTGGAATAACCAAGCACAGGTGCTATTCCGCTTAAACTTAATTAGTGAAGCACTGAAGGCTTTTCAAAAAGCACAAAGCGGCTTTGAGGCTTATGATAGTGCAGCCCTTGAACTGACACGGTTGCATGCCAACCTCAGCGATTTACACAAAAGTTGGGGCGATTATGATATTGCACTGTATCATTTGGATAAAGCTGAAACATACATACCTCGCATTAGCGAAGATCAAAGGCAACAATATTTATTAACGTGGCTGCGAGCCGATATCTACCTGAAAAGCCGCCGATCTATTGACAAATCACTGATTAAGGCATTACATACAGTGCTAGAGATTTTTCGTCAACATGGCCCAGCCTTAGACGAAGGGCAGGTCCACCTCTATTTAGGCCACTGTGCATTGGTTGAGGGTCAATGGCAAACGGCAGAGATAGCCTTTGATGCCGCTCGTAAGTTAGCGGCAACAGGCGACAGTCGCTTTCTACTGCCACAAGTACTTCATAGTTTAGGTGTCCTTGCTGAACAACAACAACAAATAGATAAAGCCATTATTTACTATCAAGAAGCGATTGATGCAGTAGAGAATTTGCGGCGTGGGTTGCTGGTGGAAAATTTTCGGGCTAATTTTCTCAATGATAAGTTAGAACTCTATCAAGATTTAATCCGTATTTATGCTGAAAACGAGGCTGTGGATTCAGCGTTTCAAAGTGTTGAGCGCGTCAAATCACGGTTATTAGCAGAACGCTTGGCTTTTCGTTTAGCCAGTGAAGCAGAACAACTGACAACATCAACGGATATGAATACCCGTTCATTGGCGCAACAACTTCAGTCGGCATTAGAAGCTCTGGATACAGCCTATTTAAGGCAACAGTATCAACAAAGCGACTCGCCCCTTTCATCAACATCCACAGATGAAGACACACAAAGCCAAATTGCTATGCTTGAAGAACGTGTACAAACATTGGTGCAACAGTTACAACGCGACAAGCCTCTTTTTTCGCCCTTGGCAACAGGTGACATTGCGCCAATCGAACGGATTCAACAACTTTTACAAGGGTCAGAATGTAGCTCTATCTTTCTTCAATATCAAGTTGTTAAAGGGTCCATTTGGGTTTTTGTGGTCGACGGAAGCAATGTACAAGGCGTTTATCCGTTGGTCTCTATTGGGGAGATAAGCCAGGTCCGCCAAGCATTATATGCCGCTATCAACCGAGTTTTACACCTGACAATCACCAAGGGACCAGCAATTACCGCGCGCTTTTTACCAGCATTGTTGGCCGATGTGAATAGACTACTACATTTACTTTATCAACAACTCTTTGCGCCTATTGCACATCATATACCAAATGAAACCATGCTTATTATTTCACCCGATAGCGAATTACATTATATCCCCTTTCATGCTTTGTATGATGGCACAACGTACTTACTTGAGTCTCATGCCATGAGCTATACACCAAGTGCAACTATTCTGGATATGTGTTGTGTACCCGTCAAACAATCCGCAAGTGCATTGATTTTTGGCTATGATGGTCAATCACCTGCTAACGTCCGTAAGGATGGAGATAGACCACACAACCAGCGTGGAGCAGAGACACAGGATATCAAAACTGACAAGGTAATTGCCAATCCGATCCAATCCAAGACTGTCAAACTTACTGAGGTATCACGTGAGATTGATAGTGTATTGAACCACGTGCCCACTGCTACATACCATCAGGGCAATAATGCAACCAGCAAAGAATTTCTGCAATCTGCGTCAGAACACACATTGATTCATCTCGCTGTCCATGCTCAATTTCGCAATGATAATCCGCTTCTCTCCTCAATTCAGCTTGCAGATCGAAATCTCACACTGGCTGAGATTGCACGCTTAGAACTTGACTGCGATCTTGCCGTTTTAAGTGGGTGCGAAACAGGGTATGGCTTGGTCCAAGGGGCAGAATTGCTCAGTCTGGCAGGGGGATTTCTGGGTGCAGGGGTCCATTCCTTATTGGTGAGCTTATGGAGAGTGGATGATAACTCAACGGCCTCTATGATGAGTCACTTCTATGAGGCACTTATGACAGGGAAGACAAGGGCGCAAGCGATTCGTACAGCACAACGCGCTTTGCTAGATGAAGGCCGACAAGCAAATGATCATCGATCCCTCTATCGTCATCCCGCCTATTGGGCGCCGTTTGTCTTAAATGGGAATTGGCATGAACTGGCGTTGGTAGAGCAAGAATCATAGAATAGAGTAAGCCTTTTATAGATCAAAGATAGCCTAAATTTTTCAGATGTGAGTATACCTCCTTATAATAGATCGATAATCATCTTATAATCAACATCCAAGCATATGATAACCTACCCAGCAAAGCTACTTCTTTTCGCTGGGTAGCGCACATAATATAACGAGATTGACATCAGAGTACAACAAGGTGAAATTATGCTAAAACGATTCTATGATTCACGACGCCGACTATGGTTATCATTGATACTGCTAGCAAGCTGTGTAACAATGTTAGCAACACTCACAGTGCCTACTGCTTCTGCTGGCCTTATTTACCCAAATCCAAGAGGAAATTGTTTTGGCGTTGGCTCACTCCCAGAAGAATTCATCAATGATCCTGACTTCTGTGGATGCATATGGGGTGCGGTCTACTACAATGGCGAACCCGTTGAAGGGGCAAACGTTACACTATCATTTAATGGGCAGGCAATTCAAGATACCACTGCGCTCGTTGACCCGGATATTATACCCTTCCCTTACTATAGCATGACAGGCAATGAGTTGGGCGCACAGCTAGGCGACGTCATGACGTTGACGGTAGAATACAATGGGCAGACAACGGTTCGTGCCTATCGTGCGTGGCCGGATGACGCAAAGGTTCAACGCGTGGACCATGCGTTGCCCTTGTCATCCACATCAACGCCCTCATGGGCATCATGGATTAGCGGCGGGTACACTAGCACCATGACGTTATGGGACGATACCACGATAGTGGCGGGTGGGGTATCGGGGCTGATTCAGGTGGATGCAGTCACAGGTGTCGAAACACCGATAGACTTGCCTTGGGTAGATGCCCGTGTGTTTGATATGGGTGTAATATCTTCTGACGAAGCCAACAGTGCCGTTTTGGTTGTCAGTGACCAAGGGGCTGCGATTTGGGATGGAAATGAGTGGAGCGAGCCATCTCCACAGGTTCCGATTGAAGGGTCCTTGTATCGTGTTGCCATTTCAGCCAATGAAAACGGCGAGGAAAACACAGCCTGGGTTGCAGGTGGTAATGGGACCCGGGAATTAGCCAAATTTGACGACTCGTGGACGACGATTACGCTGGATGGGTTGGCTCCCTCTGCCTGGATTAGCGATTTGGCAGTCGATGATGAGGGTCAGCTATGGGTTGCAACATGGGGTGATGGTGTCTATCGGATTGATGAGGATGGTACGCAAATACAATTCACGACAGAAGATGGGCTTGCCGCAGATGAAATTTACGCATTGCTGGTGACAGATACACATGTCTGGGTTGCGGCCCATGCCAGCCTAAACAGTAACAGTGAGGGACAGGCCTTTGGTGGGGTTGGTGGATACAATAACGAGACACAGACGTGGGCAACCTACACCGATGGACTCCCCATGAAAGGCAATCTGGTTGAGGAAGTACGAAGTTTGGCGATGGATGATGGTGTACTGTTGGCAGGAACTGATGCGGGGCTATTCAAATTAAATTTAGCAGGTGACGATGATAGCTGGGCACCTGACCCTGCGTGGAATGATCATCCTGAATACCAAAATACACCGATTTATCATTTGTTGGCAATGGGGAATGGGCTAATTGCCATCACAGAATCGGGTATTAGTCGTATTGCTAATCCAAATTTAAACGATGCAATTGGGGTAACGGATAGCTCAAGCTCTCTTGTGCAGACACAACTTGCATCGGAGACATTGATTGACGCAAGTGGTGTACTGACAATGACAGGTAGTATATTGTCTGAACCCGCCCCACTGGGTTCAGACAATACACTAGGGACAACGCCTGTTGCCTGGGAATGGAGTTCCAATATTGATGGGTTGCTCTGTACAACGGCAGGTAGTTGTGCATGGCCGTTGACTCACTTGACTGCGGGGACACATGAAATGTCGGTACGTGTCCAGACACTGGATGGATTGTGGTCGGACTATGGGATGGCGGAGATTGTTGTGCCTGCTGCACCCGATCCGAGTGCTGATACCAATCCTGGACAGGGTGAAACGCCAAAAGTGGTCTATTTGCCAGTGGTGAGCCGTTAAATCGATATAGCGACGCTGATTTAGGGAGCGCGGATTGTTTTCAAGCCTCAACTGCTCTCCCCAAATCCGTTCTAATTTTAGGAGACACACGCCCTTATGCCAACTGGCTCAACCATCATCGACTGGCATCGATCTTTCGGCCTTGCGGTTGAAGGCAATTTTTCTGATTATCCATTTGAAATCCTGCGCGAACAGGACATGTCCGTCCAAGAACAGTTTCTCGATATCTTGATTCTCAATACCAAGCCCGGCAAATACCCTGCACCGTTACCCGATGGCCTTGATAATCTAAATACATACAACCTCATCAGCTATAAATCTTTGCATGAATCGATGAGCGTGTGGACAATAGAGGAGCTAATCAACTACTATGCCGCCTATCGCAAAATTCTGTCTGGCGGTGATAATAAAAAGCTACCACCCAGAGACGAATTTCAACTCTATGCGATTTGCACAAGACATCCCAGAAAATTTTTGAAGAACAACCCAAATAAAAGGGTAAAACAAGGCGTATATGATATTATATGGGGTGAGCGTACAGTCCGCGTCATCGTGTTGAGCCGTATTGCCAAGACAAAACGCAATGCGCTCTGGAATCTCTTTAGCAACGTTAAAGGGAATATTGAG
>JBCCFC010000666.1:0-7539 GCA_039029935.1 Chloroflexota bacterium | reverse complement strand
CTTTACGGATTGCTCGATAGGGACCTAAATCTGTCACGTCAATGTGGTAAAGTTGTTGCATCAATCGTGAGGTCAACCAATTGCCAAACCGTTGATGGGGCGGCATTGACCCCTTGGCAATGGTTCCCCGTGTGCGTGACCCCAACACCAAGTCCGCATTCCCCACCTGAATAGGCTCCAGCAAACGATGGATTTCTACTGGCAACGAGCTATAGTCACCATCCAGAAAGACAATCACCTCCGCATCACTGGCCGCTGCTGCACCCGCTGCACAGGCCGCCCCATACCCCCGCCGAGGTTCACTGACGACGATGGCCCCCGCTTCTAACGCCACAGTTGCTGTGTCATCAGTAGAGCCATTATCGACGACAATAATCGGATCACGTTCACGTAAAATTGGTTGCGCCCGCGTCTCCCGCACCAAATCCCCGATATTCTCCGCCTCATTCAACGCCGGAATCACAACCACAACCTTTCCCCATTTTTCAGCCATTTACATCTCCATTTCTATCAGTATGTCAGCATGTCAGCGCGTCAGCGTGTCAGCATGTCAGCAGGCAACATTACCCATCTTCCTCTCTCCCCATCTCCCTATCTCTCTATCTCTCTATCTAACAATCTCTGCAAGATGCTCCACCATAAACCCCCGCGTATATTGCCCCACCGACTCTGGCGCAGTCATCAACTCTTGATATAGACGACGCAACTCCTCGATTGTATCCACATCATACCACGAAGGCAGCAATTCGGCAGTGAGGTTATCCTCTTGAGCCAAGGCCAGCGTATCTTGCAGCACCGTTGGTGTAGACATCTCTACCTCAAGGACCAAACGCGGACGTGGGGCATCTATGCCAATCAAATAGTAGCCACCATCCTCGCAGGGACCAAACACGGCATCCGTCTGTGGATTGTTTAGCCTGCTAAAGGCTTGGGCAAGATGCGCAGGTGGCAGTGTTGGGCTATCGCTGTTGATAGCCGCTACTTGCGTGTAGCCATCGTTGAGACAGGTGGTCAGCACATGATGAAGCCGCTGCCCTAGCGCGTCACCACACTGCGGGACCAAGTGGAAATCCGGTGCAAGCTGGGCAAAGTAAGGTTCAGCATTCAGGGGGGCATAGGCGATGCATGGCTGGAGGGTGGGGACCTGCTGCTTGACCGCACGCACGATATCCAGCACATCCCTGAGGAAACATTCATAGAGTCCTGCTGCCATCTCATAGGTCATCGGTGGGCAGAGTCTCGTTTTGGTGCGACCCGCTTCCGGTCGCTTTGCCATGATTAACAGTGCTTGTTTCATCGTTATCTCATCTCTCCTTATGGTCGCGGATTTTGGGAGCGTGGATTGTTTTTGTGTGATGAATGTATCGGTACATGGAAAACCATAAGCCAGTAAAACAGATAGGTTATCTGTTGTCAGCCCGCAGATAGACAATCTGGGATACAGGGGGTCAGTAAAACAGATTGGTTATCTGTTGTCAGCCCGCAGATAGACAATCTGGGATACAGGGAGTCAGTAAAACAGATTGGTTATCTGTTTCCGCCCGCAGATAGACAATCTGGGATACAGGGAGTCAGTAAAACAGATTGGTTATCTGTTGTCAGCCCGCAGATAGACAATCTGCGATACAAATTTTCTGCGCTCATCACAAATCCGAGCCCCCCAAATCCGCGACCCTACCCTATGTTTACGCGTTCTTGCGCGCCATCCTTAACTGCCATGATTGCAAAAACGCCAACCCCGAAATATACCCATAGCCAATGGCGTAGAGAAAGACCCAACCCACCATCCACCAAATGCCTGCGGCGATACAGTAAACCAGGAGCCATGTGGCATAGCAGGACAAGGCCAGCTCAATCCAGACAATGGGGTTGCGTGGTAGGGCGTAGGTGCTGCTTTGCCAGTTGGTCGAGCGACTGGTGACGGCGAACTTGGGGGTGCGCTTGAACTCGCTGTACACACCTGCGACGGCTTCATAGACAGCTCTGGTGTTGTTGATCGATAAGCCCGTCCCCAAGGCCATCAGAATGCCCAGTTGCCGTATTTTGCTCCACAATGTCTCACCTGTGCGTTGTTTGCCTCTTGGTCCCGCTGCATCTGGAAATCCACTAAAGTCGCGAAAGGTCAGTGCTGTCCAATACATAATGGGGGGGCCAATGGCGGCTGTCGTCAAGAAGGGGGCGATTTTGAGAAAGATGCTCTGGGAGGAGGTCATGGGGAGCAGGAGCAGTAGATTGAGAAGCATGAGTGGGTGAACGAGATAGTTGGTAAGATGCAGGGTCCCCAGTGCTTTGCGCCATGTCGGTTCGTTGGCACTCCATACTTGACGGAGCAGCTTGATGGCAGTCTGAAAGCTGCCCTTGGCCCAGCGGAACTGTTGACGTTTGAACGCATCCACCTGTACGGGTAACTCGGCGGGGACAACAACATCAGGCTGATAGACCATGCGCCAGCCGCGTAATTGTGCCCGATAGCTCAGGTCCAAGTCCTCGGTCAGGGTATCACCCTCCCAGCCGCCTGCATCCTCCATGCAGGTACGTCGCCATACACCCGCTGTCCCGTTAAAGTTGAGAAACGCCCCCAACTGGTCACGCACATACTGCTCAACGCGGAAGTGACCGTCAATACCGAGTGCCTGCGCTTGGGTCAGCGGCGATGTGGTAGGGTTGATGTGTCCCCAGCGGGTTTGGACACAGCCAATGGTTGCGTCAGCAAAGTAGGGGATGGTCTGGCGCAAAAATGACGATGTTGGTACAAAATCGGCGTCAAAAATGACAATATATTCGCCCTTGGCAGTATCCATGCCATAGGCCAATGCCCCTGCTTTGTAGCCTTCGCGGGTGGGGCGACGTACATGCTCAATACCGCATATCGTCTTCCCTGTCTGCTTTGTCTGGATATCCATCAAAACACCCGCTACGATTTCGGTGGTATCGTCGGTTGAGTCATCCAGCACTTGCACTTGTAGACGATCTGCGGGCCAGTCCAAGGCGACGCTGGCTTCAATCAGCCGTTTGGTCACATGGCGTTCGTTATAGATGGGTAGTTGTACTGTCACCATTGGAAAGGTAGATGTATCTGTATCCTGTGGAGATAGCTGATTTTGGGAAGCGTCGGTCTGCTCGCAGGACTCCTGACTGGATTGTTGCTTGTATCGCCAGAAGAGCCAGGTAAGAAAGGCTGAGTTAAAGCCATAGGCAGCCAACATGACAGCACTTAAAAAGTATAGAATTTCTAATGGTAGCATTGCGTAGCCCTTGAGTTATTTTGTTGGGACGCGGACGAGCGCGGATGAACGCGAAAATTTGTATAGAGCAATGATTGCAAAAATTCAGACAATGAGTAGCGAAACTTGTGTGGGTTTGGGTCATCGGTCTTTTTGAAGAGTTTGCATTCGAGAATCTGCTCTAGTTGTTGGATAACGGCTAAATCTGACATGGTTTTTGGTATTGGTTGTTTGATGGTTGGTTATTATTGACGGCGCTTCTAGGAAGAGGAAAGAGGGTTTGTCAACATATTTAATATATTGACAAACCCTCTTTCCTCTTCCTAGAAATATGTTACCACAAGAACGGAATCGGTGGTTCACCCCTACTTTTCACCAATACCTGATCAAGGCCAAAGACACGGCCTGAGCGGGTAAAGGCAACCGTAAAGGCCGCACTGGTCAGCAATACATAGGTCCAAATCCACTCATGCCCACCAAAGTAGGCGAGGAAGAGATTGAAAAAGAAGAGCGTTGCGCCCAATCCGATCAGCGGGGTCAGCCCACCGACAATTAAGCCGACACCGAGTAGGAATTCTGCCACAAGCTGAAAGGCCGCAAAGAGTCCGGGGACTTGCAGAATCGTGGCTTCAATGGCAGAGCGGTAGAAGGCAGGACCACCACCGTTGTCATTAAAGATATAGTTGAACAGCCCCGTGATACCATCGGCGGTGTAGATGCCGCCTTGAAGATTTTCCCACCATGTCACCAGTAGGATGACGCCAACCGTAATGCGTAGGACGGCAACCACGCCGCGTAAAGTTTGGACTTCATTATTGTTAGACATATTCGTTTCCTTATAGTAATAGGACAACGGATTTGGGAAGGAAACGGATTTTTTTTGTGTACGGATATAAAATCCGCGCCCTTCCTTATTCGCTGTAGTACGGTTATCAACACGACAACAGATTTGGGAACAGAACGGATTTTTCTGTACACGAAGACTCGAAATCCGTTCCCCCCCTCAATCCGTTGTCGTATGGCTTGTGCTTATCATCACACTCACTCGATGGGCGACAAAGACACCCAATGCCATCGACAATGTGGTCGTGATGCTCCCCATTGACAGCAGTGGCACACCCACCAATCCATGTCCCAGATTGCAGCCGCCAGCAATGCCACCGCCAATCCCCAGCAGTAAGCCGCCAGCCCCTAGCTCGACATAGCGCATGGGTGATTCACCGCGTATCCACAATGTTCCTGATTGCTTGGCCGCGATAAATGCGCCAATGATGATGCTAAAGAGGCTGATGGGTATCCACAACGGAATTGCATTTCCACTGGATATCCACTTGAACAGTGATGTTGGGACATAGGACGTGCCAAATGTGTAGTTCGAGCCACCTGCCTCGGCCAAAAACCAGACTGCGCTCATAAACACACCTGTGATGATGCCCAGCTTGAGCCAACTCCACTCGACCTTGGTCTCTCCATTTAGAGTCTCCTGAAACAAACTTTGACGAGATTGCCATAGATAGAAGAGGGCTGCAGCAGCAAGGACAATGAGAACGATGATGCTCAGTGTTGGTGTCAGCAGCGTGGTCGCCGTCGCAACCTCACCATTGACTTGAACGGGACTGCGGTTGAGACTTTCGCGTAGAAAGCGCAATGGTCCCTCATAGATCAACACATCACCGATGCCCCATGTCAACATCGCCAGCAGCACACCCAACATGCCATGCCCCAGCTTGTAAAATAACCCCGTGACACAGGTTGATGCTACCACCATGCCCACCCCAAAGAGGACACCCCCAATGATGTTGGCCTGCCATACAAAGGGCGCAACCCAAGGCTGGATCCAACCCAGTGCAATCATGACCTGCACCGCTGGCACAGCAATCAACAATGTCACCAAATAGGCACGAAAGAGGTTCATCTTGGCAGGGATGCGGAACAGCCCTCGCAGTGTACTGTGAAAGCAGAAGTCACCGCGTTCAAGGATGTAGCCAAGTAATATTCCGGCGAGAAGTGCTAGCACAATCGTCATTGTGTATGTCCCTGTGTGTTGTGTTTGTCAGTAATCGGTGTGTCGGTAGTCGGTAAATCGGTCATCAGGTACTGGCCTACCGACCTACCGACCACCGACCTACCGCTCACTACGCTACTCCGGCCAAATCTCCATCTGTCCGCCCAACGGCAACAGGATCTGTGCGTCTGGACCCTCAAACCACTTGAAGTAAATCTCGGCGTAGGTTCCGTCTTTCCACAATTCTTGCAAGGCGTAGTTCACCTGATCACGCCAAGCCGAGTCGTTGTTGGGGACACCGATGCCAAACTGTACAGGATTGTGACCACCGGGCAGCAACTCCAGTTCGGGGTCGCCTGCCGCCAGTGCCAACATCGTGATGTTGTCCTCGGTATAACCCTCAACCGCTCCGTCACGCAGTGCTTGCATGGCCGCCAACTTTTCGCTAAACTCGACGATCTCTGGCTCGGCTGCACCCGCTGCGGCGGAATAGGCTTGCCATGATGGAATCGCCGAGCTACCCGCATTGGCCGCAACGGTTTCGCCAAATAGCTCCTCAATGGATGTGTATGTGCCTTTGCGAATCAGGAACGACTGATTGTCCCAGAAGTAGGTGATGCTAAAGTCAATGGCATCATCGCGCTTGCGGGTGTGGTTCATGCTTGCAATCGACATATCCACACGCCGCTCTTGCAGAAAACTGATGCGTGTTGTGCCATCGACCACCACCAGTTCATGCTCCACGCCCATCTGCGCGGCCATTGCGTTTGCCAAATCAACATCAAAGCCAACCCATTCGCCCGCTTCATTGACAAAACTGAGCGGTGGATTGTCGTTTCGTACACCGATGCGCACCAATCCTTCTTCCTGCACCTGTTCTAGCGTGGATGCTGGTGCTTCCATCGATGTACCCGCTGGCATGGCTGGCTGACATGCGCTGACAAGAAGCGTAAGTGTTAGAATGAATGTGATGAAAAGTGTTGTTCTTTTCATTTGTACTACTCCTTAGTTTTGAGTGGATATTTTTGTATATAGAAAATTTTCTATGTGTTTTACAGTTGTAAGTGTATTTTGAAGTGTAGATAGTTCAGTAAGAAACCACACTAACTATCATTCCGTTAATACTTTGTTAAGAAATATAGGCTACACATAATTGTCGACCGAATGAACCAACTGTTTGATTTCGAGCCGTTTTTCCCAGCGACGTGCAAGCTGTGACAAGCTGAAGGCAACACAAAAATAGAGAAAGCCAACGGTCATATACAAGGGAACCCAATGGGGTGCGTTGGTGACATCGCTGCCCAAGGCTATACGGGCCACCATCATGATATCCGCCACACCGATGATGAGGACGACTGAGGTGTCCTTAAACAGGCTGATGGCTTGACCGACCAACGCTGGCAGCATCACCCGCAGTGCATAGCGTAGCCGGATGAGCCAATAGGTCTGCCAAGGTGAACTACCCAACACCCGTGCCGACTCACGCAGGTCTTCGGGGACACTTTGTAACCCCGCGCGGATGATTTCGGCTTGATAGGCACTGCTATAGAGTGTCAGCGAAATCATGGCTGCGGCCAATGGACTGAGATTGAGACCAAATCTACGCCCGCCCACCACTTGATAGACAATGAGCAGCAACAGCAGTAACGGCAATCCCCGCAATAGTTCAACATAGATTCGACAAAACCACTGTAAGACACGCCACCTAGAGGTATACACATTTCCAACTATCCCACCCAGCACAAATCCTAGCCCAATGGCAACAACGGCCATCAGCAAACTGAGCAGCAATCCACCAGGGCGTTGATTGGGATAGCCCAAAAGCAGATGGGGCAGGTTTGTGACAATAAATTGAAGTTGTTCAGAGACGAAATCATGTCTATCCATCTGCATGTCCTCTCATCTTATTGTTTACTGTCTATGACATCATTGTGTACGCTTGTTTACATTACTGCTATTTGTCGTATGAATTCTGTCACCAGCTTACAACGCCTGTTGTAAGGGAGTTCCTCTATACCGCCATAGCTTATCATGATTTATTAAATTATACTATAAAGGTCGCAATGAATGATTCACAGTTTTGATAAGGAGTCAATGGATAGGACTATGGTAGCACAGATGAATTACACCTTCATACAATCTTTTACTCAATATTTTATCTATAGACCAAAGTTTAAAGATTTTTGGCGAAATTTTATTGCTGTTAATCTTTTGTTTACATTACTGCTATTTGTCGTATGAATTCTGTCACCAGCTTACAACGCCTGTTGTAAGGGAGTTCCTCTATACCGCCATAGCTTATCATGATTT
>JBCCFC010000665.1:0-7541 GCA_039029935.1 Chloroflexota bacterium | reverse complement strand
GAAATTTTTTGCAGAGACAGGAAGCGAGAAGTCAGGGGCAGATTAGGGCATTCTCACACTGGCGAGAACGCCTAAATACGCCGGATTTCAGAGCCATTTCGATGATTTGCACCGAAGCGGCATTTTAACTGTCTACTGCGTCTTTTTTCCCGAATTTTCGGTTCTACCAGAGGTAGATTCTACTGCGTGTAATCTCAAACGCCTGTGCAACCAGCCTGGGTATACGCTCCATCTTGCCCAGTTCAGGACGTGCGGCTGTCCAGCCAATGAGGGCCAGACACCGAATCAACAGAAAAAGTGGAATTAACTCGATAATTTCGTCTATAACTTGGTCATCAAGATTACGTTCGGCGCGATACCCTGCAATGACTGCCGCTTGGATGGTTTCAAAATCAGGTCGCCCAAGGAAGTAGTAGACAGAAACAGCCAGTTCATAGCTGTGCCAGCCATAGCCGGAATCGTCAAAGTCAATCACATGAATTTCATCGCCACGAATCAATACATTGCCGGGATGTAAGTCCGCATGAATTAGGCTGTAAGTCTGCGGGTTTCGCTGCATATTGGCAAGTCGGCGGTAGATGGCGGCACGAATCGGCAGTAGGCGGTCCCGTTCCTCTTTGCTCAGTTGTGGCGCATTCCAAAAGCGTCCCCAGAAGGGTGCTTGCCCCAGCATCCCATCCCCCATCAGCCCAAATTGATCAAAGGAGTGACGATAGAAGGTGTGTGGAACCAGCCAATCGACTGTGCGATTGTGCAGACGGGCAGCGATGCGCCCCAATTGATTAAAGTAGTCAATTTTGGTGGCCTCATCCGGTAGATCGTCAATGATTTCGGACATGGGTGTGCCTTCAAACCACTCCACCATGCCGACATAGCGAATTTCAGGTGGCATCTCCGTTCCTGATACACGCACAGGCACATACCCTTGCCCATCAGATGTTTTCTTGGGCATAGGTACACTCAGCCCCCTCTCATTGAGTATGGTGGTCCATGTTTGCTCCGAATTTAGCGCATCGAGCGTATGATAGCCGGGGCGGTGGATGCGCAGGACATAGGTTTTGGATGGCCCGCTGGCTGGATTAGTGTCTACTCGGAAGACAATGTTTTCGGAGCGTGAGATCAGGTCAATGGTCGGATTGCTGAGTCCCCAGGCGGGCAAGGCTTGTTCGGCGATAGTTCTCGCCATTTGATCATCAAGAATTTTCATCGTTTTTCCTCATTTTACCATGCAGCGTTGAATGGTCTATTATTAAGGACCTATGATAATGACTCTGATCAAATTTGGCAAACGGCTGGATTTGGATAGTTAAGGCCATTCCACAGAATAAATTGCCGCGGAGTAGGCAGTCTCTACTGCCGGTATTCTCGTGTACGACCCGCAATAGAGATTGCTAACTCCGCGCTGCAATGGGTATTTTATTTTGTGGAATGGCCTAACAGGACGGGCAGGAAAGGATAGAACCAGTATGACAACAGACTTATCGACAAGACGGGCGCGCCTATTGGGGGCGACCGCACCATTATTTTATGAGGAACCCGTGCATATCGTGTGCGGCGAAGGGGCGTGGCTCTTTGACGACACGGGCAAACGCTATGTAGATATGTACAACAACGTACCCTGTGTGGGGCATTGTCACCCGCATGTGGTCGAGGCCATGCACCGTCAGGCCAGCACACTCAATGTTCACAGCCGCTATCTACATGAGGGTGTACTCGACTATGCCGAACGGCTGACCAATTTACATGGCGACCACCTGTCCAGCGTGGTCATCACCTGTACGGGAACCGAGGCCAATGAGGTGGCACTGGGGATGGCACGGGCAGTGACAGGCGGGCAGGGCATCATCTGCACGGACTCGACCTATCACGGCAACAGTGCCGAAGTGAGTAAACTTAACCGCATCAAACAGCTACCCAATGGCCCTGCGCCTGATATTCGGGCAATTCCCTTTCCTGAGCATTACAGACCGCTGGATGACACGGCATCATCGGCGGAATTGGCCGACCTCTACCTTGCCGAAGTGCAGAAGGCCATCGACAGCTTTGCTGAGAGCGGCATCCCTTTTGCGGGCATGATTGTCTGCTCGATTCTTGCCAATGAAGGCTTGCCCACGATTCCCAAAGGTTTTATGCCGCGTGCGGCGGAGCTAGTCCGCAATGCAGGGGGTGTGTTTATTGCCGATGAAGTGCAGGCGGGATTCTGTCGCACAGGCCAATGGTGGGGCTACGATGTCGTCGGTGTCAAGCCAGACATTGTTTCGCTGGGCAAGCCGATGGGCAATGGGTTGCCGATAGCGGGTGTGGTTGCTTCGGAAGAGATGCTCAACACCTATCGTGAACAAAAACTCTACTTCAACACCTTTGCCGCTAGCCCGCTACAGGCCGCAGTGGGCATGGCCGTGATTGACGTGATTGAGGATGAGAATTTGGCACAGAATGTCAGCGATTTGGGCAGCTATTTGCAGGCAGAGTTATGCACCTTTCAGGAATGGTGTGAACCGATTGGCGATGTACGTGGGCATGGGCTATTCCTCGGCATCGAATGGGTGAGTGACCGCGAGTCCAAAACGCCGGACCCTGTTGGATCTAATGCTGTCGTCAACCAGTTGAAAGAGAAGGGCTTTTTGATGGGCAGTGCGGGGGCGTTTCGCAATACCATCAAAATTCGTCCACCGTTGGTCTTTAGTCGTGAGCAGGCTGATTTGTTTTTGACTGCGTTTGAAGAGGTTGTACGAGGAGCATCATCATGATAAATCAAACGTCACTCATCGCTACCGACATGACCCCGACACCTAATTGGGCACTACGCCAACGTCACCTCATCGCCGCCATGAACGAAGCCGCACCACTCTATCAGGCACGCTACACCCGCGCCGATGGGACCTTTGTGTGGCGTGAGGAGTGGCCGGGCATGGATGGCTCGGATGATGGCTATGAGAGCTATCACAACTGGCCGCTTTTCTATGCGCTCGGTGGCAGTGCTGATATCCACGAACGCAGCCGTTTTTTGTGGGATGCGGTGACGCGGCAGTTCACGGCCTATGGACAGGTCTACCGTGAGTTTGACGCCTACTATGACTGGATGCATCATGGCGAGTCGTCGATCTACTTCTATTATTTTGGCTTGGCTGATCCTATGCGTGAACCGGACAGGGCGCGTACATTGCGTTTTGCCAGCTTTTACACAGGCGAAGATGCAACCGCCGACAACTGGAACCCCGCACTCAAAATGATGCGCTCACCCATCAACGGCAGCAAGGGGCCACGCTATGAAAACTCCTGGGATGACTGGTCCACACACCGCTGGGTGCTGGCCGAATATCCTGTTCCATTTGATGACTTGGGTGTACCCGTTGAGATGAAGGAATGGCGACAGGGCGAGATTGTGCCGATGGCCGACTGGAACGACGATGCCGTCTATGCCAAGATTCTTGATGCACTCAATCAACGACAGATGCGCTGTGATGTGCCGCTCAACCTCACCAGCACAAGCTTGATTGCCCACGCCTACATGTACACGGGTGACGAGAAATATCGTACATGGGTGACAGACTATGTGGAGGCGTGGAGCGAACGCATTGCGGCCAACGGTGGTCTGTGTCCTGACAATGTGGGGCCAAATGGCATCATCGGTGAGACAATGAGTGGTAATTGGTGGGGTGGCTATTATGGCTGGCGCTGGCCGCATGGCTTTATGAGCATCATCGAGCCGCTGACGATTGCCGCCATGAACGCTGCGCTGCTGACTGGTGACTTGGGCTATCTCGACATTCCACGTGGGCAGTTGGACCGCATTATGGAGCTAGGCCGTGAGGAGAACGGTGAGTGGCTGGTTCCCTATCGCCATGTCGATGCGGGCTGGACATCGTATCGACCGATTGAACCCAAACACGCCTCGCAGATTTGGTACATGTCACAGGATGCGCGTGACCGCAAACGGCTTGATGACCTGCCACAGACACGCACCACGTGGCTTAAAACATTGCCAGGCCGCGCTAAGGGCGATGACCTGCACTTTGGTCCTTGGTTCTGCTATCTCGACGGACGCAATCCCAACTATCCACAGGACATCTTGGAGGCACAATATGCCGAGGTCCTACGTCGCATGGATGCCATCCGTAACGATCATGGCGACCCCGAAGAATGGGATGTCCATCACTGGCAAAACGTCAACCCCGTACATACCGAAGCCCTCATCCAGTTGACCTGTGGTGGACCGCAGATCATCTACCACGGTGGTCTTCTACACACACGTCTGCGCTACTTTGACACTGATACCCGACGACCTGGCCTACCCGAAGATGTCGGTGCGCTAGTCACACAGTTGGATGCCAACAGCACCACTGTGCAGTTGACCAACATCAGCCCCAGTCATGCGCGTCAGTTAGTGGTGCAGGCAGGTGCGTTTGGTGAGCATAAATTTACGGCTGCCGAGATTGGGCATGGTGATGAGACGCAGACAGTGGATGTCAATGATACACATTTGGCCGTGACCTTGCCAGCGGGACGGTCGGTGCAGTTGCGGTTGGGCATGGAACGGTATTGTCATCGACCGAGTTATGGGCAACCTGTGTAGTATCATTATACGCTTTCCTCTCTATCTGCAATTCAAAAAAACCTCGTTGCCTCTGCCACCGAATCTGCCTCACTACTAATATGTAAAGCGATCACCATCAGCCCCAGTAACGTGTCCTCTTCTTCCATACTAAGCCGATGGCTATACTCAAGTTCGGCCTGTTGGAATGTGTCCAAAATCATCTGCCGGAGTGCATCAACTTTTTGCACCAACCCACCCGAAAAAACGATGCGATGCCACGTATGTTGCGCTCCTGCCACCTGCAACCCGTACTGCACATAATTGTGTGCCATGCGCTGAAACGCAGCGTGAAAGAGATGCCCAACACTGAGGTTATCCTCACGGATGTTGCCAATCGAACCATCAGCACCATCCGCACTGTCGTAAAACGCAAGATCAATGGTCAATGGATTCTCTACACCTTGTTGCCCTACTTCTGTAACAGCATCGGTAATGCTCGCCCAAGGATTTGCCAATGCCGCACCTTCACGCGCACTGAGTTCAGTCACTAAATTGACCAACAGATTGAGAGAACGTCCAGCAGGCAATTTCACCAGTGTGTTGAGAAAGCGATGATCAAAATAGGGTCGGGTTTCGTACTGTCCAAGAGATAACGTCGGCGTAATCAAGCTCACTTGGGACCCCGTCGCTACATTGAGCGAAAGTTCACCTGTTTCAAGAAAAGAACCAGCCAACGCACATTGATGATCCCCCACGGAGGTATAGCAGGGGACACGCTGCCCATTCAAATCTGCATAGCCAATGACGGACGATACCGAACCAATCTCCGGCCACTGTAGCCCTGCCAAGCCGAGCTTTTCCAACACACTGCTATGCCATGTCTCACGGGATATATCATATGCACCGTAGGCGGCGGCATTCGTTGGCTCAATGATGGGGTTGATATCGCCTGTACAGAGTGCCCCCAACACAAACTCTGAAAGCGTCAACGGGGTTGCGGGCGACGGCGGCAACCTATTCTCCTCAGCCATCCAGAATAGTGTGCCAATCGGCAAACCTGCGCGCAAACCACCACCCAGTTCTGCCCGCTCGCGCTCAGTCAACTGCGCTATCAGAACATCATAATAGCTGCTATTGCCAGCGGGATGTGGGTTGATGGTGCGTTGGTCACGCCATGTGATGATATTGGTGAGAGGATGATGGTTGTTGTCGGTCAGCACAAGCCCATGCATCTGTGTACACGTGACAACGCCGCGACAGTCAGGCACTTGGTCTGCTAACGACATCAGTAACTGACGCACTGCTGATATCAGTGCGTCAGGGTCTACTTCAAAGAAATTGGCAGGTAAGTTGGGGACAGGTTCTGGAAAGGGCTGACGCATGATGTTCGACATTGTGCGTGTATCTAAGTCAAGAAGTGCACCTTTGATAAAGGATGTGCCAATGTCCAAGGCAATGAATGTGTTTGATTGTTTCATGGTTTCCTCTTTTACGCTAGCTAAGTTTGGCCGTAATGGCATACCGTACATCGTTGACGGGACCACCCCAATAATTGGGCTGGTCACTAAGCGACTGAACTGTCACCTCTGTGAACGACGATGGCATGGCGGCGAGAATATCCTCTGACTGTAGCCCGCCGCCTGTATGCCAGTAGCCTTCAATGAGCAGCAATTGTCCATTTGGATTTAATAACTTGGACCAATGCTGGAGAACATCGTTTATATCTGGTAATGTCCAGAGTACATGCCGACAGACAATCCCGTCAAAACAGGGACGAATCTCTGCAACATTGCGGGAATTTGGAAATGTCGGATAAGCAGCATCCATTACATAAAAATCAATCGCTACACCTGCTTTCCGGGCCTTTCTCTGCGCCTGTGCAATCATGGCAGGGGCAAGATCAATGCCTGTAACGGTGTGTCCAAGTTGGACCAACACAACACTCAATGAACCAGTGCCACAACCGATATCAAGAATTGCACTCGGAGACACAGGGAGTTTATCGCACCAATTTTGGAGCAGCGTTGTCCATGCAGCTAACACTACCGGATCGGTTAGCCCGTGATCAGGCTCCTGATCAAACGTGGCCGCTTGCGCATTCCATTCATCTCGTGCTTGCTGTAACTGTATGTTCATATAGATGTCCATCGCCATATAAAAGAATAAATTTTCTTTTGTTAGTATACCTCTCTAGCCACATGTGAACAAGTTTCATTTCGGCATCATCGCTGGGTCTTAATTTGAACTGTGACGAAAAAAGACCGGACAAAAATCACGAAACACCGGACTTTTTTCATGCCATCCCACGCTATAATGAAATTACAAGAAACAAGTGAGAGTAAACGATAATAAAACTACAGGAAGCAAGTGAGCGTAAACGAATAAACACTATTTTTGGGAGTTTTGAAGAGCTAGTCTTTATGGTGGATAGAACAGTTTTACGGGATCGCACATCCAATTGTCTAAATTGGATGTGCGAAAAACCATGCCTATCACATTAGATTGTCTAACTGGTTATTATGCCAACAATGAATGAGATGGGTGTGCTTGAACACACAAATCAATTCTTAAGGAGCAAAGAATAATGAACACTGCAAAAATTCACACAACACGTCAACGGTATGCACGACGCGATATTACAATCTAAACACAACATACTTTATGTATTTGTTGATAACATAACTGAAGTGGCTAGATTGTTAAAAATATGACCAATAGAAACTACACAACGAGGTATACATCATGAACAAGTCGTTTCTAAACAATCTGGACAAGGTTATACGCCCGTACCATGATAGAAAACCAGATGCATTCAGTTAATGCTGTTATTAGTGTTAATATTTGCCTGGTCCTAGATTCCCCAGAGGTGTACAGAAGTACCATTGTAGCAATGAAAAGAAGTTAGATATGGGTTTGACGCTTCAACGTCGCACCAATGATGAGGATTGGTGCGTTCAATCAAAAAGGGAGTGATTGTCTATTAGGCAATCGCTCCCTTTTTTTG
>JBCCFC010000664.1:0-7543 GCA_039029935.1 Chloroflexota bacterium | reverse complement strand
CGCGGAGTTAGGCAGGGGAACCCTCTGGGTCCTAATGCCGGCGTTCTCATGTACAACCCGCAATAGAGATTGCTAACTCCGCGTTTCAATGGGTAATTTATTTTGTGGATTAGCCTTATGCAACCGTTTTGCCCGATTATGAGCATCTATATGCGTACCGTCTTACGTGAGCCACATCGTATGCCGCATTTCTTTATGTTGAGGTAAATTTACATGATTAGCAAATCTATTGCAATCGCAGTTTGAAACCAAGAATTTTTTAGATTGGGTTACACTGGTAGATATCATCAAAAATTCTGGGTTTCAAACCGTTTTTGCTATAGTAATAATATTCATACATATTTTTACAGATTAGCGATGGGAATCATCATATTGCGTAGCTCTTCAATCTCAAAGGGCGGTTTACGTTTATGAAGCATGGCGTGGCAATTTGGGCAAACAGGTCTTAAATCTGTAATTGGATCTACTTGGTATGTCTCTTGAAGATCACTCAGTGGTCGTAAATGGTGTACATGGATAAATCTTTTCGAGTCGAATCACGAATTCTCGTTCTTGAATATCCGATGGTGATAGATTATCATGAGTCCGACCTGCGACCTCATAGACACCGCGACCGCCACCTGTCCGTCTTGAAATGTACATTGTATTCTCGCATTCTGATAGTTTTGCTTATCTAGCGAATATTGCCTCAGTCATCATAATTCGTTCACTGATCCATCTCGCGACAGGAACACTCACTGCATTGCCAAGTGCAGTGTATCGTGGTGTATCATAATCCAACAGCGTTTCGTCTGGAACATCTGGAGGAATCGTCCAGCCATCAGGAAAGCCTTGCAGCCTCTCATACTCAAGTGGTGTGAAACGACGCACAGCATCAGGATAAACAACATAGGAGCGGCTCCAGTCCGTCCCTGTATGTCTCCCTGATGTCGCAGCCAAGCAATAGCTCACTCGCTGGACGATTGCGCCTGTACGAGCGTCTCGAAGGCTTTCTTTAAAGGGGGAAATAGATTTCTTCCTTGTTTTTTTGCGCGCCGTAAACTCCCCTCCGCTGCATTCGGACTCAAATAATATTTGGGATGTACACTCTACTCCTCCAATATGTCCAATAATGTAGACTCGACTTCTTGATTGGGGGACTCCGAAATGTTGGCTGTTAAGCACACGCCATCCGACAGCATACCCGATTTCGGCCAACGTTTGAACAACGGTTTGGAAGTCGGCTCCTCCGTTGGAAGAGAGGAGACCTGGAACGTTTTCGAGGATGACAATTCGGGGGTGAGCTTGACCAACAAGTTCAGCGAATTTGAAAAATAGTCCGCTTCTTGCGCCGTTAAGCCCATCTCGTGGACGAGCTCGTGCAAGCGAGACATCTTGACATGGGAATCCTCCACACCAAATATCAGATTCAGGGATAATTGTTCCATGTTCAATCTCCGTAATATTCTTGTCTAGTGGTATAGTAGGCCAATGTTTTCGCAGGATAGATTGGCAGAATTCGTTAATTTCACACTGAAACACTACTTGATGACCAGCTTGCTCAAAGCCTAAATCAAATCCACCAATCCCTGCAAAAAAAGATGCAACCTGCATATATAATTCCAAATGTTAAAAGTATGATTAATTCGCTCAGATATTCTATAATACCTTATCTTATCAAATATTTGAGCGATTATCAAACTTTCATACAAGTGAAATGTAACAAATCAAGCTATGCGAAAACATACTGCCCTGCACCTCCACCTGCAATTTTACCAAAGACTGCACCAGAAGCCAGCCCCGAACCACCCGGATAGTTATGATAGAACAGCCCACCAACCATTTCACCTGCGGCAAACAATCCCGGAATTGGCACACCATCCGCATTCACAACCTCGGCATCGGTCGTCACTTTGACACCACCAAAGGCAAAGGTCAGGCCACAGGTGACAGGGAACGCCAAGAAGGGTGGCTCCATAATGGTGTTCGCCCAGTTGGTCTTGGGGATGTCCAGACCAACCGTTCCTTTACCGTCCAGCACCTGTGGGTTGAAGTCGCCATCTTGAACCGCCAGATTATACTCGTGAATGGTCTGCACAAACTGCGCCTGATCGACATCCATCTGGTCTACCAAGCCTTCCAGTGTGTCACTCTCATGCTTTGTACAGATTTCCTCTCGGTATTCCGAACGTAGGAGGTCGGCAACTTGGCCATCAAAGACATGATAGGCCACCGAATCGGTCTGCTTGAGGACTTCACGGCCATACTTGGCGTAGGTGTAGTTGCGGAAGTCGGCTCCTTCATCGACAAAGCGTTTGCCCTCTTTGTTGATAATTAATCCCAACGGATAGGAGCTCTTCTTGAAGATGTCACCAGGCTGCTCAAAGTCACCCACGATAGGGGCGTTGGCGTCAGTCGAGATGGCGTGCCCCATGTGCCAGTCACCGTACTTGACCGCACCAACCGCCACTGCCATGTCAATGCCATCACCCGTGTTGAACTCCGTGCCACGTAGAATCGCCTTCTCCCACTCCGCACCCATCTGTGCAATGCGCTTTTTCATCGATCCTTCATAGCTGCCACAGGCAAGGACAACGGCCTTGGTCTGTACTGTCTCTAGCTCACCATTTCTCAACACATTGATGCCATTGATGCGCCCATCATCATCGGTCAGCAATTCTGTCCCTGCGGCCTCGTACCAGACCTCAATGCCCAACTCCGCTGCCCGCGCAAAAAGGCCATTGACCAGCCCAATGCCACGCCCATCACTCTTGAGAAACAGCCCACCCCAGAAGTGATGCTTGCCATCTTTGACAAACGATTGGTTGTCGTAAATCAGGTCAAACTGGATGTTGTGACTTTGGTGCAGCCAGACCATTGTCGGGTAGGAATTGTCAATGACAATATTGGACAGCGTCGTGTCGGTTTTCCCCTGTGTGATACGTTGAAAATCAGCACGGTAATCCTCGCCTGTGTAGGCTGGCATGACGATGTTCTCGGCCTGCGCATCTGTCATCTGTGGGATGATGACACGCAGGTCATCGAGCGAATTAAAGGCAATGCGGATTGCCCCATCGGTGAAATAGGAATTGCCACCACGTTTGTGTTGTGGCCCCTTTTCTAGGACGAGGACGCTTGCGCCCTGTTCGCTGGCGGCGATGGCACTGCATAGTGCTGCGTTGCCTGCGCCGACGATGATGACATCAAATTGGTTTTCAGACATGTGTTGTACACCTTTGTTTAAGTTGCTTTGATTTCCTCTGGACTGGTTCCAATCGACAAGGTTATTTTGCCCCATTCATCTGCGTTCAAATACTTCATCAACTGATCCCAGATTAAATCATTTCGCTCTTTCAGCCGTTTCCCATCAAATTTTCGGCTAAAAATCACCAAATGAATGCTATCAGCAGGCCCGTCTGACAAATCAATGGCATCATCGGGACCATTGAAATAGCCTTTTTTCAATACGTCATAAATTCGTTTTTTAATTTGTTCGTTTAGCATCACTCTACCTCTTATATATTATTCTCAATCCAATCCATTACAGCCTCAACTGCGCGTATGAAGTCCTCCGCATCTTGTTGATTCGCCAAATTTGCGGTGTAACGCCATGCTGGCATCCAGCGGTTGACGATTGCAAATTGTCTCCAGATGCGGCGATTTTGTTTCAAACGGTCAAGGCTTCGCGCAAATTGAAATAAAAGTTCCAAATGATGGGTGAAGACAGTCGCTTGTGTCACAAGGATACCACGTTGTTGTAATATATCTTCAAGCTCATGCAACGTATGACAATGATACATTTGCATGAGTTTGGTTTTCAGCAGACATTCTACTGCATAGCCGGACATATACATTGAGCCGCGCCATCGTCTACTCTCTAACAACGCTTTTGCATCATCCAGACGGTGTTTGCTGGCTTTGGCTTGTTCACTGATGCCTGTGTACAAATGAGTTGAAATTGAAATACCTCCTGTTTAAACTGTGCTTACACTTCGTCAAAAATGAAGGCTAATCCCTCATCAATCTCTTCTTTTGTCGCACCAACAATCTTGATAGCAATTCCCCGTTCTTTCAGTACATCTTGGAATTCAAAAAAATTTAGTTCGGCAATCTCCGCAGCACGCATCAGCGTTACCTGATTATCTTGATAGAGTTTAATGGCTAATGTCATCTTTAACATTTCATCTCCTGTATAGGCCAGCATATCAATAATTAATGATTATGGTATACTACTATTCATTCGCAAGCAAGAATGCAAATTTTTGCGCATGATTTAGTGAATAACTAAGTGTACCTAATTGGGTTTGAAACTCAGCAAGGAGGGTTCTATGGCACTTGTTGAAGTGCTGCCATTAGCTCGTCAACTACCATATTTTGAAAAACTCAAATTGATACGGATTTTATTTGAGGAAATGGACAATTGTAACTTAGGTCAACCAAAATAGTGACAAATAATATAATACCTCTGGAGATAATGTGAAAACTGTAGCCCAACGATTCAATAAATTCTTAAAGAATATTCAATTAACAGAATCTCAAATCAAAGATGCAATTACAAAGCATCATGGTGTGCGTAGAGTACTTCACGAACATTACTATACATCAAGCTACATACAAAGGTCTATACAAAATCGATACGATAACCTTAGAGCGTATGAATATCGAGTGATAAGAACATATGAAGCTGATGAAATTGAACTTGACGAAGATTACGTGTATAGCTCTAGTCTTCTAGTCGGATCATATGGGAAAAATACTGCAATCAGACCACCAAGTGATATTGGATATTTTATTTCGAATACCGTCTGAGCAATTTGACCGTTATGATTCTGCCAAGCGATGCTGTTGCTTACGAAATCAGCAAAACACCCAATGAAGAACGCCAAGAACGGTTATGGTCATTGGAATCACGCTCTACACAATGTCTAGAATTAACGGACGAGATACTTGATCAGGCAGAAATATTCCAAAACCTGGGCTTTACAACCTACGATGCGCTCCATTTGGCATTTGCCCAATCTGCGAACGTGGATGTGTTTCTCAGTACAGATGACAAACTTGTGAAACGTGCGCAACGCTACTCAGATGACATACAAATTAGGGTAGACAACCCGCTATATTGGTTACAGGAGGTACTCAAATGAATGCAACAGTGATGACAATGAATGAAATCCGTCGAACCGGACTTCAACTGCTCACACAGAATTTAGGTGCAATTGGCATGATACGATTTTTGCAACAAGGTGAGCTAGGGTGGGGTGATTACACCAAAGAGCGTAGCCAATGGCTAGGAAATCCAAGTCTTAGCGAAATAGCTACGGACATCAAAGAGTTAAGAAAGCATAGACCTCGCCAATAAACCATACACGCATTCCAACATTCCGGCTCAATCTTTTCGCAAGCGAATACACAGACGAACGCAGACAAATTTCCCCTATCCGCGTTCGTCTGTATCCGCGTTTCGATCATGTCACCATACACTTCACCTACCCAAATCCCAACAATTCCAACGGATCAATCAAGCTACGCGGCCACTTCAAGCTCATCACATCTTCAATCGTGATCAAAAAGAAGATCACCACAATCCCTGCACCAATGGCGTAATACCAAGGCACATTCCCTTCGCGGATGAGGAAGAGACAGACAAATAGACCGCTGGCGGCGATGATGCCGATGACATAAATGGTGGCATAAAACGCCAATATCCAAATGAGATAGGGCAGAATTTTGACAAACTGTGTCCCCAATGTGCTTACTTCGGATGCGCCAGATGTCTGCGAACGCATCGAAATGCCATAGGCGATTAGCTCAACAACGGCGATGAATGCGGCGGCAAAGGCAACAGTGCGTGGATAGGTCTGTGCTTTATCGGGGAAATCCAGTGAGTCCCAGCCCGCCCATAGGAAGAGGAGCAGGACAAGGACCAAAAAGATGAACTGTTCACGATGATGACGAGCCACTTTGTGCCTCCTCTTTTAATTTGGCAGCGGTTGCAGCCGTCTGCTGATTGACTCGGAAACTGCCAATGGTCAGTACAATGGTGATGGCCGCAATAATGAGGACACCAGGACGTGTGAGCCATTCCCATTCATAACGTGTGGTCGAGAGCCACAGATAGCGTTCAACGCCCACGGAGAGGACAAAGCCGATGAGGAGCGGTGGCAGTGGATATTTGAGATGGCGCATGACCCAGCCAAGTAGACCAATGAGCAAGAATGCCAGCAGGTCGCCCCAACTGCGTGTGCTCTGATAGGCCCCTGCCAACATGATGACCAGCAAGAACGGTGCAAGACGGGCGGCACGGATGGTGGCTAACTTGGAGACAACGCCCGACATCAACAGACAGGCCAATGCGCCAAATACGTTGGCAACGGCCAGTGTCATAATGATCAAAATAGTGACGTTGAGATCGCCTGTCTCTTTGAGCATACGCGGTCCGGGTTGCAGCCCCAGAATCACAAATGCACCCAGCAGGACCGCTGTCGTGCCACTACCCGGAATACCAAATAGCAGCGTTGGAATCAGCGAGCCACCCTCTTTGGCGTTGTTCGAGCTTTCGGGTGCGATCACACCCCGAACGTCGCCCTTGCCAAAGTTGTCGGGATTTGGGACAGTTTGGCGAGCCAGACCGTAACTGATCCAATCGACGACACTGCCGCCTAGCCCTGGAATAAAGCCGACGATGACACCAATGACGGCTGAACGCAGCACAAGAAAGCGATTGGCAATGACATCGCGCAAGCCCTGTAGCCAGCCACTTGCAGAGCTGACAGCTTTGTCTTCGCTGTCTTTCTGCGCAATGCTTGTCCCTGATGCCAGCAGGTCTAAGATTTCCGGTAGTGCGAATAATCCTAACGCCAACACCGCCAGTTTAATACCATCGTAGAGGTAGAGTGCGTCAAATGTGTAGCGATAAAAAGGCGTGGTTGGTGCTGCCCCGATGGAGCCGATTAAGAGACCCAACATGCCCGAAATCAGACCGCGTAAGGGTCGCTTGCCGGCCAGAATGGCGACCATCGAGAGACCCAACACGGCCAACATAAAGAGTTCGGGTGATCCAAAGGCGAGAACCATTGGGCGGGCGATGGGCAGAATGAGGAGCAGTGTCGTGGCCCCAATCAGTCCGCCAAACATGGAGGAGAAGAAGGCTGCACCCAATGCACGGGCGGCTTGACCCAGACGAGCCAGTGGATAGCCATCCATGATGGTGGCCTGTGAGCCGGATGAGCCGGGGACACCGAGGAGGACGGATGGAAAGGTGTCCGCTGTGTGGATGACCGCTGCCATGCCGATCATCAGTGGAATGGCACTCTGCGCATCCATGCCGAAGATAAAGGGCAGCAGCAGCGACATTCCCACTGTGCCGCCTAGTCCGGGTAGAATGCCAACCATGACGCCGATGCCGATGCCAAAAAACATCAGCCCCAACGTGGCGGGTTGGAAAATAATTGTCAGTGCTTCAATGGCAAATTGTAACATTGTGTTATCCTGCTATAAACAAACATGACCGACATCTGAGTAGATGCCGGTCATGTTGAGGTAGGTCGGTATTCGGTTCGTCGGT
>JBCCFC010000663.1:0-7548 GCA_039029935.1 Chloroflexota bacterium | reverse complement strand
GACCTAGGGCGAGAAACAAAATTCAGTGGTTACGTTGTTTGACATGAGTCTTGCTAAGCGTTGCGCGTGGCCTCTAGGGACATACTAGTGCACGTACTTGGATTTGGGGATGGCATTCCAATAAGCGACGAAGTCGACACTTCCGGAAACGATATGTCTTCCATCGGGACTGTATGACACGGACACGATATCTTCTGAATGCGCATCGAACTGAGCCGCTTGCTCGCCACTGGCAACATCCCAAATGCGCACGGTGTTGTCATACCCCCCAGAGACAATCGTATGGCCATCAGGGCTGTATGACACAGGCCATACTGGTTTTGTGTGCCCATCGAACTGAGCCACCTGCTCACCACTGGCAATGTCCCAGATGCGCACAGTTTTATCACCACCCCCAGAGACGATGGACTGTCCATCTGGGCTGTATGATACTGAACCCACCCAATCTGTGTGCCCCTCGAATTGCGCCGTTTGCTCACCACTGGCAACGTCCCAGATGCGCACGGTTTTGTCACCACTCCCAGAGACGATGGAATGCCCATCTGGGCTGTATGACACTGAACCCACCCACGTTGTATGCCCATCGAACTGAGCCGTTTGCTCGCCACTGGTAATGTCCCAGATGCGTACGGTATTATCATCGCCTCCAGAGATGATATGGGTTCCATCGAGACTGAATGACACGGACCTTACCGGACCCCTATGCCCATATAGAAGCGAAATGGGGGTAAGCGTATTGGCATGCCAGAGACGAATGGTCCCATCCGCGCCCGCTGACAAGACTGTCTGTCCATCAGGGCTATAGACAACGCTATATACATGCCCTTGATGATGTGGTCTAGGAAGGACACGGTGTGCGGTGTGATTCTCGACCGCCATGCGTAGGGCGCGGCTGGTATTGACATTCATCTCAGTTATCACGGCGTCACGGGCGAGGATGAGTGGTAAGTCCTCTCGATTTTTTTCACCCAGGATTAACAGTTCGCTTTGGCTTGCCAAGTTTTGTGCCAAGGAACGACGAGACTGTGCTTCGGCACGCTCCTTCTCAACCTCAGCCCGTTCTTTCTCAACTTCAGCCCGTTGTGCTTCGGCAATTGCAGTCGCCTCAGCAAGGCGAGCATTTTCTGCGTTTTGGTCAGCGGCAATGCGTGCGGTTGCCACTGCCGTCGCTTGTACAGCCAATTCAGCGGCATCTTGGGCTTGTGCGGTTGCCGCCGCATTTTGGACACGTGCAGTTTCGGCTTGTCGCAGATTATCGTTGACCAATGCCCCAATAATGAGGGCAACCATGACCAGCGAGGCGACAATCGCCAATACTCGGTTGCGCTTTTTAGCTCTTATTTGTGCTTGTACCGCAATTCGACTGGCTTCGAGCAATTGTCGCTCCAATGCGGTGAGGTGACGTGTCCCATTTAATCCGGCCTCTACAAGGGTTAGATCGGTTTCATCCAACGGATTACCCTCAATCAGTTGTCCTTGTTCATCCATCCATTCTATAACACGCGTATCTAGGATGCGTCTGGCGCGCTGACCGGGTTTATCCGATTCCTCAAATTGGTGACGGGTCAGCGAGGCTAGGGCATCATGCGCCAGACGGGACGATTTAGGTTGATCCGCCTGTTGCTTGACGGGGTTGAAAAGTAGATACAGTTCTTCGAATTTTTGTACCAAGGGCGGAATATCGCGCTCAAGATGCCGATACATCTCCAGCAACTCAGCTTCGGTGTGATGATCAACCGTACCCTGCGGTGTTGTATGCGCAGCCAATACATCCAATGCTAAGCCAGAATCGACCACCTCAGCGCGCCATTCGTGGAGTTTGTCTAGCTGTTGATGGAGAAAATCACGCAACAGCAGCCCTTCGCGTTTGAGCGATTGATAGAGGGCAATGTCAAAGTAGGGCTGGTCGAGGTTGACCTGTTCGGCCTCTGTCCACATTTTGGTCAGCAAGATTTGCAGCGTGGGAGCAACAGGGGCGTCGGGGTCTTCAAGCATATCATCGGTAATAATTTCGGCCAGCCCGGATTCGACAGTGAGGCGATAGTGTGTTTGTAACCGCACTGACCGTGCTACACCAGTGACCGCTTCGATGATGCCTGCACGGGTTAAGCGCGGGAGAAAGAGCTTGGTGCGTGGGAGCCGCTGCACTTTCATGACATCTTCAATATCGGCCAGCCATTCTTTGCGAAAGCCGAGAATGAGCTTGCCTTGGGGTCGATGACTGCGCTGCGCCAAGAGCGCGCTCAAGACATCGAAAAAGTCGGCCAGTTCATGCGGCTGTTCACGGTTGGGGCGGGTAAAGACCTCCTCCACTTGGTCGAGGATGATGACCATTGGTTTGCGGTCAGCCATATCAGGTATCTGTTCCAGCTTACGCCAACGCTTGGCGATTGTCTCTGCATCCAACAAATCGGGTACGGTTTCGCCATCCCACAATACTTGTGCCAGCGTCCCTGTCAACCCTAGCCCTTGGTCACGGCGCACATAGTGGATGGTCTGTTGCTGTAGCCGAGGCAATAGCCCAGCCGCCAACATCGACGATTTGCCTACTCCCGATTCGCCATAGAAGAGGATAATCGGTGCGCTGTCGGGCGTTGTCACCAAATCATAGAGATTGCGGATTTGATGCCCACGCCCAAAGAAGATTTCAGCATCCTGTTCGGTGAAGAAGTTGAGATGACGAAAGGGCTTATCAGGCAGGTCATGTTCGGGCAATGCTGGCAACCCAAAGAGCGGTTCGTTGGCTGCATCCGCCAAGCTCCACTCACTGACCTGCTCGGCTCCTTGATTGACGGTCAGGCTCCAAGGCCAGTGATAGAACTCGGTCATCGCCACACCCTCGTCATCCTCAAAGTAGGCGTCTCGCACACTGCCCTTGCCTACAGTGTTCTTCCCCACTAGCGCCTGCGCCAACCCTTCGGCTTCGTTGAAGGCTTTTTGCAGATTGGCTCCACTGGTCAACGACTGATAGAAGTGGGTGGCAAGCGTGGTGGCGACATCATCGCGGATAGCTTGGCTGGTCGCAATCACAGCGGGAACATTAGCATTGAGCAGTTCATCCACCTGCGGTTCGGTGGAGCAGGCGTTGAGAAAGACCAACTGGAGGCTGTTCTGCTGACCAAGAAAGGTCGCCAGCCCACGCCCATCAATCATAGTTGTGCCGCGATTGTCACCCGTGTCAGTGTCGGTGTTACTTTCTGTGTTGCTGCCAGAATCTTCCAGCAGTAGCATAAAATTCTGGGCGTGACCCGCATAGTGAAAGATGGCAATACGGTTGCGGTATTCCTGAAAGACTTCAACGATTTCCGCCAACCCTGCATAGGGTCTGACAACCAGCTCGCAGAGGTTGTCGCTTTGCGCCTGTCGTATGACAGTCTGTAGTTGACGTGCCTCTTCGCCCAAGTTGCGTAGATAGCCTTGCGCCCCTGCGGTTGGATTGGCAAAGGCCAGAAAGATGACTGGTTTTGCGTTGTTGGTTTGATTGGTTTGGTTCGACAATGGATTGACTCCTTATGCTTGTTGCTGAATCGCTCTTGTGTGCCCGTAAATTGTAGAAACCTTAAGAACGATATACAGTATACAGCAAAGTAGAAGATTGAAACACCGGAATGTCTCTGGGAATCCTCCGAAATGTCTCTGGATTTAAGCGATTCACTAGACAGAGGTGTCATGGTACAGGATTGACGGTTAAATAAACACGGTATAGCCTATTTGCTACACAGGAACAAATGGCCTATACTACTCCCCAATTAAACAGTAGCACCATCAAAGCAACATCAAAAGGAAACAATCTATGGCTGACACCGTATACAACATTCATGATCGAGGCTATACAAAACTCTTTTCTAACCTAACCATTTTCAAACAACTACTTTTTAGTTTTGTGGAGGAGTCTTGGGTTTATGAACTGGACTTCAACACGGCAGAACGGATCAACAAGTCATTTATCTCGGATAGCTACAAACACCGAACCAGTGATATCCTCTACAAGGTAAAACTGCGCGGCAAAGATGTCTACTTGGTCATCCTCACCGAGTTTCAATCGAGTGTAGACCGCTTTATGGCATTGCGAGTCCTGCACTACATCACCTGCTTCTACATGGATTACATCGAAACCAAACGTAAGGAGATGGACAACCGTAAAGACTCAGGGTATTTGTTACCTGCGATTTTCCCGATTGTGTTGTATAATGGCGCAGACGATTGGACAGCCCCAGTGGATATCTCCGACCTGATTCAACAGCATGAACTCCTTGATTTGGGTGAGTACAAACTCAACTTCAAGTATTTCAAGATTGATGAGAATGAGTTTAGCAAAGAGACACTGCTCAAAATGCAGAACATTGTCTCAACGCTTTTTCTGGCCGAAACCAACTATGACATTGATTTGTTGGCACAAGAGATGGTGGCACTCTTTGAAAATGAAGAGGACAAACGCGCCGTTTCATTGCTGTTTAACTGGTTTATGCAGCTATGGAAGAATGACAAGATTAGCAAAGAAGATTATGACAAGTTAGATAAAGTCCATCGAGACGCAGAGGAGGTGAAGACGATGTTAGAAACAAGTATCAAGAACTATAAACAGAAGTTGATCGAACAAGGCATCGAACAAGGCATCGAACAAGGCATCGAACAAGGCGTACAACAGGAAAGACAACGACGTCTTGATGAACAACGAACAATTCTGACTGGGCTACTCAACTACTGTTATTCGTTGCCCTCTCCACAAATGGAGATATTGAAGGATGACCTACAAATGATTGAGACGATTAAAGAACTAAAAGCTTTGATCAATACCTGTCTGGATAGGAAACCGTTTGACGCATTTCGGTCATTGCTGGATGAGATGCTTGATGACGTATAGCGGTTGATTTTTTTCTAAACAATGCATCATTACATATGCGTAACATTGATGGGTATCAATCCCTGTTGAGTAAGCACCCCGTGCTGGTTGTACTGCATGAGGGCATCCTGTGAGCATCTAGGTCGGCTCGGACCTTCGGGAGGTCGGCGTGGAGATTATGGGACGCGTAAAATAGTTCGTGCCGACCTCCCGAAGGTCCAATCTCGTGATTGTACTGCACCTGTGTTAGCCATACTCAATATATTGGGTGATACGTGTCGTGTTGGCTATGAGGTGCTGGTGGAACCCATGAGTCAGACCCGACCTTCGGGAGGTTGCCATAAAATGTTGAATCACATGAATCTATTTGTGGCAACCCCCCGAAGGTCTAGCCTTATACGCCCCTTTCTCCTTCTGCTCTGATTTACTCGCTATCAACCGTCGTTACGTCCCGGACCACCAACTCATAGACCGCTAAACTATATGAACGCCCAGCCTGCACAAAATAGGTTCCCGTTTCTGGCAAACTGAACGTTTGGATCAGGGCATCATAGCCATCACTACCCCCACCACTGTCGTCATCTTCGGCAAGAATCGCACCCTTAGCGTCGTATAACATGAGATAGGGATCAAATTCCCCGTCTTCTGTATCTACCAACGAAATCGTGACAATTTGCCCCGCAGTGCCAGTAAAGTGCCAATAGGGGATAGACTCGGTGGTGCCAGTGACATTGATACCAACGGTTAACGACGGTGTTTGCTCGGCAAATTCACGTAGCAGTTCTCTTGCTTTACCGCTATCCTCTTCGTCTGTCCATGCTTGAGCTAATAACGCAAATGTCGCCAACCGCTTGGCTTCTGACGCTGGTTCAATTGCCAGCGATGGGTCGGCTGCCATCGCTGCTTCAAGTTTGAGCGTGGCACTGACGACCTCGCCCGCCTGTGCTAATTGTTCCCCCTCTTGTTTGTACGCAGATGCAGCAATACGTTTTGCTGCGATTTCAGGCTCAATGGTTAGTTCTGGGTCTAGTGTGACCGCCTCTGCAAATTTGAGCGTTGCGCTCACAACTTCATCCGCACGAGCCAGCCGTCGGCCTTCACGAATCATGGCGGACACAGCCACGTCAATAACCTTCTGCATCGGGTCAATGTCAAAGGCTGTGGGGAGTGTGAGCGCATCTTTGTCCAAGAACGCAATTGTGGTGAGTGCAGCTTCATATTTCTGGGTCGCCTTGATAACCTCTCCAGCACGAGCGAGGGCATGACCTTCTTCGACCAATGCATACGCCTGTGCCTCAACCATCAGCGGTTTTAACTCAGGCTGGTTGGGTAATATGACATCATGACTGATGCTAAATTGACTCAATTCCTCAGTGGTCAAAATCGGTGCTGGTCGAGAAATCCGCACAACGCTGCGCAATAAAGCAGATTGGGGTGTTTCCCATAGATGCACTGTGCCATCTTGACTCCCGGAGACGATATGCGTTCCATCGGGGCTGTACGACACAGCGTAAACTTGCCCTGAATGTCCATCGAATTGTGCCACCTGCTCACCACGCGCAATACCCCAGATGCGCACGGTATTGTCACCATCCCCGGAGACGATATGACGTCCATCGGGGCTGTATGATACAGCGTATACTCGCTCTGAATGCCCATCGAGTTGTACCAACTGCTCGCCACTGGCAACATCCCAAATGCGCACGGTGTTGTCATCACTCCCAGAGACGATATGATGCCCATCGGGGCTGTATGACACCGACCTTACCCAATCTGAATGTCCATCGAATTGTGTCAACTGTGTACCACTGGCAACATCCCAGATACGCACGGTATTGTCAGCACTGCTAGAGACGATATGCTGTCCATCGGGGCTGTATGAAACGTCGATGACCCAATTTTTATGCCCATTGAGTTCCGCCAACGGCTCACCACTGGCAACATCCCAGATACGGACGGTGTTATCATCACCCCCAGAGACGATATGATGACCATCGGGGCTGTATGACACGGACCCTACCCACTCTGTGTGCCCATCGAACTGCGCCAACTGCTCGCCACTGGCAATATCCCAGATACGTATGGTGTTGTCCTGACTCCCAGAGACGATATGTCTTCCATCAGGACTGTATGACACGGACCAAGCCATATCTGAATGTCCATCCAGTTTTGCAACTTGCTCTCTGCTCTCAACATCCCAGATGCGCACAGTGTTGTCAGCACTGCCAGTGACAATCTTGGTTCCATCGGGGCTGTATGACATGGACACTACCTCATCTGAATGCCTCTCGAACTGCACCACCTGCTCTCCACTGGCAACCTCCCAGATACGCACACTGTTGTCATCACCCCCAGAGACGATATGATGCCCATCGGGGCTGTATGACACATCGGTGACCCAAGCTGTATGCCCATCGAATTGTGTCAACTGTCTGCCACTGGCAACATCCCAGATGCGTATGGTGTTGTCATACCCCCCAGAGACGATATGTCTGCCATCAGGACTGTATGACACGGACCAGACCCAATCTGTATGTCCATCGAGTTGTGCCAACTGCCGACTAATGGCAACCTCCCAGATACGCACACTGTTGTCATCACCGCCAGAGACGATATGATGCCCATCGGGGCTGTATGACACGGACCAGACCCGATTTGTATGCCCATCGAATTGTGTCAACTGTCTGCCACTGGCAACCTCCCAG
>JBCCFC010000662.1:0-7559 GCA_039029935.1 Chloroflexota bacterium | reverse complement strand
TGATGATCTGGCAGAACGCTACCACACACAATGTGACCCACGACTCAATGCAGACCAACACGAAGGCAACGAATATGTCATTGTTGGAACTGAGGATGCAACAATAAGCGGTAGATAGGTCGTCACCTGTTGCTTAGGCATCCTTGCCTGAGCGTCGGGCGTAGCCCGAAGAATTGAAAGTAACTTAGGCTGGGTTGCCTGAGCATGGGGCGTAGCCGGAAGTATAGCTATCACGCAGAAACACACAATGGTGAGTAATCCCACAGAGAACGGCCACCAACGATGCTTTTTGTCTTCTTGCAACACTGTTGCTACTCAACCCATTGGGTGATACGCGGCGGCAGGTCATTCGCCCCAAGGTCTGCACAAAGCTGATTAAAGTTCTGACGCGCACCACGCCACTCTAACTCATCCAAACTTTCGCTCAACGGCACATCGGTACGCAGTGTGGTCAATTGGCGATAGAGCAACGCATCTTCCTTGCCATCCGCCAAATTCTGCGCCAGCCGACGCGCACGGCCAGCACTTATCGGCCACTGTTCCAGGTCATCGGGGATGGCCTCAATGTGTTGAAATTGGGTCAGCACGGTCGCGGTCGATTTTGCCCCCCAAGCTGCAATCCCCGGAATGCCATCGGCTTTGTCACCCACCAGTGCAAGGTAATCTGGAATCGACGCTGGGGCAACGCCATATTTCTCGATGACCTTGGCTTCGTCATAGATGATTTCACGGCGACGGTCCCAACAGACCACATGATTGCCGCGTACCAACTGTGCCAAGTCTTTATCCGGTGAGCAGATAACGACCTGTTCAACGGCGGGAGCATCCTGAAAGCGCACTGCGGCGGTGGCGATGGCATCATCGGCCTCAAACTCGACCATCGGCCAGACGACAATACCCAGCGCGGCGACTGCTTCCTCGGCCAACCCAAACTGTTCATATAAATCGGGGTTGATGCCTTCGCCTGTTTTGTATCCATCATAGAGGTTATTGCGGAACGATTCCACCACATGGTCAAAGGCGCAGCCGATATGTGTGACTTCGGGATCATTGAGGAGCGACATCAGACTGCGTAACAGACCGACTGTCGCCCCGACTTCGCGTCCGTCCGGTGCAAGTTTAGGTGGTGGGCCATAAAACCCGCGAAATAATTCATATGTCCCGTCGATTAAATGGATTTTCATAGGTTGGTTCCCTTCTTGTTCTCTATGAAAACAGATGTTCCTTCAATAATTGTATATGCTCCGGCCCGATGCCGCAACAACCGCCCAAAATAGTGGCCCCCATATCGCGCCACCCTTGGCATTCTTGCACAAAAGCTTCGGGCGAGATGATGTCTACAAATTGCCAGTTGGGCATGGTAAACCCGCCACTGTTGGGGTATGCACCTGCTGGGCCATCCCAATGAGTCACAATCCGTTCCAGAGCAGGTGTCGTGTCCTGAATGTCGGTGTGCATGGTGTTGATGGCACATCCCGCTCGTCTCATACCAGGATGCTGAACCAGTCGGCTTAAGGCATCATCAAGCACGCCATAGTCCATTGTACTTTTTCTCCTTGAAAGCCGAGTTTGTCCTTGCTCATCTTGATGTGACGTAAAGCCAACCCAAATCGGCAAGCCAACATCCACTGTCACATCGACCATTGCCAGTATAAAGTTGATATCACGGACCATTTCCAGCACAATGACATCGGCTTCGTTTTCGGCAAAAATCTCAATCATCTCGCGTCCATGATCACATAGCTCTTCAAACAAAATGTATGCGGTCGGATTCCGTTTAAAAATCACCGAGGAGAGTGAGCCAGCGACCCATACATCACGGTTGCCCGCCCTGTTATCACGTGCGCGCTTTGCCAATGTCACGGCATTGGTGTTGATCTCCCTGGTTTTGTCACCCAAGCCAACATCTGTCAAACTAAAGCGTGACGTGGCAAAGGTGTTGGTGGTGATGACATCTGCACCAATGTCAAGATACTCTTCGTGAACGGCCTGCACAATCTCAGGGTGCGAATAGACTGCGACCCCACTCCAATTTTTGTCATTCATCGGTACACCGCGCCGCTCTAGCTCTGTCCCCGTTGCACCGTCCATCAAGACTAGCTCTCTGTTGGTGAGCTTGTCGATTACGTTCATGATTGTTTCCTCTTGTGATTTTGCTATTTTTTACCGCAGAGGTCGCAGAGGGATATAGAGACAGAATAGAAACAAAACAGGTTAGGCCATTCCATAGAATAAATTACCCATGAACACTTCCAGGAAGGGGTAACAGACACACTGGTCCGTTCAGTAGATTGCAACCCCTTCCTGGAAGCAGGTTAGGTATTTATTTTTGTGGATTAGCCTTAAACTGTCAGTGTCAATGGCGAGATGTATCGTTGCACCTTAAGGTCACTGCCACGAAAAGGTCTATCACTCACACCACGCTGTCCCATGCCAACATGCCAATTTCTGGGCCAAGTCAGCCTCTCTGCACCCCACGCTGATGCGCCATACATGGATGACCATTGCGATTGCCCTGTGTTGTCATGCCCTCGCCAGAGCAGACCTCCAGGTCCCATGCCTGTGTGGATGCCAATTTCGATGTCAAACCGTTGCCCCGATGATAGCGAGGGACCTGTCCACAGATGAGGGCTGCGGCCGGGGGTTGGGCTGAGTAAGATTGAAAATTGTTGTTCTGGGCCACGTAGTCCGATCCATAACGGGGCAATTGTTGCAGCAGACTCCCATCCACAAAGGAGTGTCTGTGCTTCACCATCCGTGCCATGATCCGCTGTGATGCCTGAAACTCTCCAGACGATAAGAGTGGTTTCTGATGATGGGTCGATATGCATGGTGTGTGAGCCATTGACGGATTCCCAAGAGGCGACAGGCGGTAGCATCAACGGCCATTGCAGCCATTCACGCCGATGGCCGTCTGTGTCCAGCACCTGATAGCGCAGTCCATCTTGATCCAACGCACACTGCATACAATGGAGATATTCAATGCCTTCGGGCATCCGATGTGCAGTTCCCGCCCCAGCCGTAAGAATTTGCAACACGCCTTGATGGACCTGTACGTCAAAGGCAAGGATATGGCTACAGAAATAGGCAAACACCTGATGTCGCACGAGAATGTCCCAAAATGTGCGGCCATCCGCATGGGCAATCTCGCGCTGATATTCACCAGCGAAACCATTTACGGGATAGACCGGATGATGCCCAAAAATCAACTTGTAATCAGCATCTTCGTGGTCCGTCAGTGTTTGCTCCAGCCACGTCGCCTCCACTCGCCCTTCGCCACCCAAACCAGACCAAAGCGTATTGACAAAGACCATCAGCAGATTACCTCGACGCACAAAATAGGATAGCCCAACTTGGTCATTGGGTCCATTGCGTGGCAGATGGGACGTAACCTCACGGTAGACAGACTCGCTGAGGCTATCATAGACCGTATGGTTGCCCGTCGTGTGATAAAGTGGAATTTTGGCGCGGTCTAACCAGCCCATTTCATGCGTGAACCAGTGATGCCATTGGGCGCGCAATTGCATTTCATCCGCTGTCAGCCCGATGATTTCATCGCCCGGAAAGCAGATAAATTTAGGGAGTGGATCTAACTGGCGAACAATGGCATTGACGCTGGCAAAGGTCTGCTCATGTAATGCACCCGGCACACCAGAGCAGCTATCCGCATAACAGACAAATTGAACGCCTCCATCATCATTGGGTGTAAGTGCCTTAATCATCGTCAAGACCCAATGCTCGGAGTTTTGCGCGCAGTCGTTCAATCTCTAGTTCGGCCTGCTCTTTAGCTGCACGTTCCTGCTCTTTGGCGATACGCTCCTGTTCAGCAGCAGCCTCTGCTTCCTCTTTGGCAATACGCTCCTGTTCGGCAGCAGCCTCTGCTTCCTCTTTGGCGATACGCTCCTGTTCGGCAACAGCCAGTGCATCCTCTTTGGCCACACGCTGAATTGCACTATCCTCTTTGCCCGTCAAGAGCATCTCACCGTCTAACTTGCACCAACGCAGCCACTTTTGCTCCATCTTTTCAAATGTGCCATCCCAAAAGACAAGGGATAATCCCAAGTCCGGCAATCTGTAGTCTGGCCTTGCAATATATGCCTTATCTTGCAATTCATAGACACGAAGGATGGCATCCTGTGTATTTTTTTGAAAGTCGAAAATAACATAATACTTGACGCCTATCTGGGCATATTTTTGCAATTTCTCAGCCGTTTCTCGCCCCTTTTTATTGGACACAATCTCAACCGCAATCTCAGGTGGTTTGCCAAATTTTTCCAAAAAGTAAGAGCGATTTTGTTTCTCCCACAATTCTTTTGCCAGCCCAACGCCCAAACTCAAAAACATGTCTGGCACAACTGGGTCTTCGTCCACAAGAAAAATGCCGACATCCACAGCAGCGACAAAAGGCTCTGGCAAATAATTGTTGTCGAAAAGTGGTTGGACTAAAAGTCGTTGTTGTTTTTCTGATGCAAAATTGTCCACGGGTTCATCGTCCTCGGTGATGATGTCATCGTAATTGATGTCTGCTTTACTGATAGATGTAGCTATACGGCCTGTCTTTGTTGAATGTTTGCCATTCCATGTTGTTGGTGCTGGATGCTTGCCATTCCCCGTGCCATTGTCACTATCATGGCTTTGATCACGTTCACGAGGCAGTGTTGGCAAAGGCTGAATCTCCGTATATCCACTCGGCATGACTGTTGGCGAGATCAACGGTTTGGTTGGTTCTACAGTTTGTATTGTCACGGATAAACTTACTCCCATAAAATTTCTATACAAATGTTCGATGACTTATTATCGACAAACCCAGCTTAGATGTCAAATGGGTCTAGCTGAAATTTACAGACACTGTGCCAAATTCGCCATAATCGACTTCAATCTGGTCGCCAGCCTCGCCAGCATAGACATTGGTCGAGGTCCCTGTAATAATAACATCACCCGATTGCAGCCCTTTGCCATGTGATTGCAGTGCATTTGCCAGCCATGCCATCACGGTCAACGGATTCCCCAATACATTGAAGCCACCACCGCGCTCGATTTCTTGCCCATTGACAGTTAAAATGACAGGATGTGTGGCTAGCTGCTCAACAAACGCATCACCCTTGTCATTCAACAGCACTGGTGTACCCAAAATACACGCCCCATGCACTGCATTGTGTGCAATCAAGGACTGTGCGCCGACAGTTGAGAAATCTTCATAGCAGTAATCAACGATTTCGATGCCTGGAATGAGGGCCTCAAGGTAAGGTAGAATCGTCTCGGCTGTATAGGGTGTATCGACAGCAGGAACATCTGCACCCATTTTGAAGGCAAACTCCGGTTCTATCACACGGCTGTTAAAATTGCCGGCTGATAGGGTGACACCGCTGGCATGAGTGGTTGTCTCAATCATGCGGCCATAAAAGGGACCATCCACATGCAATAATTCCTGTGCGTGTACACTGGTACAGGCCACTTTGTAACCGATGGCCGTGCTCCCCAAATGTCCTAGTAATTTGGGGACAAAAGCCTCTTGTACAGCATACCCCTCCTCAATAGACTGCGGACATACATCTTTCGGTATCTGCACCGCCTTTTGGTCATTTTTGCGTAAATTGATTAAAAACTCTGCTGCCTGTTCAAATTTTGTCATGATGTTGGTTCCTCTATTTCTTGAATAATCGGTGGATCAGCGACCGCTCCACCACTACAACGTTCAAACGTGCCGCCACTCTGCTGCTCCACCGTGCCACCACTCCGCCGTTCCACCGTTCCACCGATTACGAATTACGCCTGCATCATCATACTAGACCGGAACCCACGCACCATCAAGCCACGCTGCTCATTCGTCTTCTTGGCCTCTGCCGCTCGCTTCTCTGCTTCGGCACGGTTGGCCGTTGTGCTGGCACTGATAACCGTGTAGTCATCGGGGCGGCGATAGCGATTGATGAACACAGGGCGTGGTTTGTCGGAGTAGTTTGGCTTGGAGCCATGTATGGTCTTGACGTTGAAGACGATGCTATCACCCGCTTTGCCCTCGATGGGTAGCGAGGCTTCCCAAGGCCACTCATCCTCATCCAACCCCAAGTGCGAGAATGTATCGACATGCTTAAGTTGACCCATTTTGTGTGAACCCGGGACAACGTGCAATGCGCCATTTTCCAACGTGGTATCCACCACATAGTTAAGCAGGGCAACAGGCCCCTCATATTTATGCTCAAAGTAAGCAGAATCCTGATGTAGGTGTTTGGGATGTCCACCGACAGGCTCTTTGACCAAGCTCTGACCATTGCCAAAGGTTTCGATGTTTGGGCCAAGAATGGTTTCGAGCAAATCCAGCGTTTTGGTGTCCATTGCGGATTCCAAGAAAGTTGTGCTGGTATAATAACTAATGCCCACTGTCATAATCTGTTTATCGCGATCATAATTTTCGGGTGCAGGCAAGAAGAGACATCCATTGGGCGTTACCCAGCCCTCCGGCACTTGGCGGGCTTCATCCAATTGCGACACTGCCTCATCCACCGTCGCCATGATATCACGGTTCATACCATCCACATACGGGTTCATCAACCCACGTATGACAAGGCAGCCATGCTTTCGGTACGCATCAGCCGCACGTTGTAATTCGTCCGGCGTGTTGAGATTCTCTACAAAGAACTCAATCTCCTCAACATTTATCTCCGCTGGTTTGATTCCATTTGTTGTCATCATTTTCTCCAAAGTGTTTACCTATTCTCTTGCCTCATCTGCGTTCATCCGTATCCGCATTTTTGACAGTGCTCATTAAACGTAACAGGATGATTCTAAATAAGGTGTTTATCAATGAGTTCATTGTAGAATAATTTGTGTCGATTGGGAAATAGTTCAAAATCAGTATAGAATGGTAGCAGGTAGCAAGGTGCAGGTTGTAGGTTGCAAGGTGCAAGTTGCAAGTAACAGGTTACATCTTGCAACATTGTGGATATTCAAATAAAAATTAAGAGAGAAGACAATGAATAATGTAAAAGCACTCTTTTTTGATGTGGGTGGAACCGTCTTTGACTGGAAAAATACGACCCGCGCCAACATTCAACAGTTGGCGGCGGCGCACAATCAAACCGTTGATGCGGATGCCTTTGCCACTGATTGGCGTGTGACGATGTTCAACGTATTGACTGAAGTGCGCACAGGCACGTTGCCTTGGATGAATGCGGATGGAATGCATTTGCTGGCACTGGAGCGCATGAGCCAGACCTACCCGTTACTTAATGCGATGGATGATCCCCAGAAAGGAATGACGACGCTTGTTCGTGACACTTGGCATCAACTCAATGCCTTTGATGGCGCGGCAGAGGCTATCAACAAGCTGCGCAGCCGCTACACGGTTGTCGTGTTAACGATTCTGAGTTGGGAGAGCATTGTCAACAGTTCTAAGGCCGCAGGTGTGCAATGGGATGGGATTTTATCCTGTGAATTTTTAGGGTATTATAAACCCTCACAGCAGGCATACCTCAAGGGCATCAGTCTATTGGGGTTGACACCGGATGAGTCGATGATGGTGGCGGCGCACGAGGCAGATTTGGCGGCAGCACAGTCGGCGG
>JBCCFC010000661.1:0-7580 GCA_039029935.1 Chloroflexota bacterium | reverse complement strand
GGAATGCGCAAAAAAGCGTAAACTACTCCTCTCTTTGGGAATAAAAGGCCGCAATTGCGTAAAATTTTGGCATCTCTCAATCCATTGGTCCAACCTAATAGACCTCAAAATATTATGGGCGCTACTATAATAAAGGACTGTCCTTAATGAATACAACAAATTTCAATTTCGACAACCGTTTTGTTAACCAACTCCCTGCCGATCCCAACACAGCCAAGCAGCCCCGTCAAGTCTACAAATCCTGCTACTCACGCGTACAGCCCACGCCCGTCAGCGCACCGGAGACCATCGCTTGGTCCAACGAGGTCGCCGAACAACTCAACTTCTCCGGTGAATTCATGCAATCTACCAACTTTACACAGGTCTTCGCTGGCAACCATTTGCTTGATGGCATGGACCCCTATGCCATGTGTTATGGGGGACATCAGTTTGGCAATTGGGCGGGTCAGCTTGGTGACGGGCGCGCTATCAATCTGGGTGAGTTGGTCAATGAGGAAGGTAAGCATTGGACATTGCAACTCAAAGGAGCAGGATTGACGCCCTATTCACGCTCGGCAGATGGGCTGGCCGTGTTGCGCTCGTCGATTCGTGAGTTTCTCTGTAGTGAAGCCATGCATCATCTCGGTGTCCCCACGACGCGCGCACTTAGCCTTGTCACCACTGGCGAAAAGGTGATGCGTGATATGTTCTACAACGGCAATCCACAGCATGAGCTTGGGGCCATTGTCTGCCGCGTTGCTCCTTCGTTTACCAGATTTGGCAATTTCCAAATCTTTGCTGCTCGCAAGGAGTTGGATGTGCTACAACAGTTGGTGGACTATACCATTCGCAACGACTTTCCACATTTGCTTGAGGGCAGGCAGGTTGGTGGCATCACTGCTGGTGAGCTGCCCAAAGAACTCTATGCCGAGTGGTTTAGCGAAGTGTGTGTACGCACGGCCAAAATGATTGTCGAGTGGATGCGCGTCGGCTTTGTGCATGGCGTCATGAATACGGACAATATGTCGATTTTGGGGCTGACCATCGACTATGGTCCCTATGGCTGGATAGAGGACTATGACCCGACGTGGACACCCAACACCACCGACGCTCAGTTCCGTCGTTATCGCTTTGGTCAACAGCCACAGATTGCACACTGGAATTTGGTGCAGTTGGGCAACGCCATTGTGCCGTTGATTGGTGAGGTTGAGCCATTGCAAGCGGCTATTGATGACTACGCGCAAACCTTTAATCAAGGCTATCAGACGATGATGGCTGGCAAGTTAGGACTAGCCCGTCATCAGGGTGAAGCGGATGAGCAATTGATTGCTGACCTGCAACAGACATTGGTGCTGGCCGAGACGGATATGGCGATTTTCTTCCGCAACTTGGCGAATGTGCCGGTTAGTGATGAATCTAATGGTGAGCTGACTCAGGGTGAATTGCTGGCTCCTGTGCTGGATGCGTACTATGTGCCAGAGCAATTGACGGCAGAGGTCAAGACCAAGGTTGGTTATTGGCTGAGTGCCTATAAGATGCGCATTGGGCAAGAGGGGATGCGTGATGATGTGCGCAAACAGCGCATGAACGCGGTCAACCCCAAATATGTGTTGCGCAACTACATGGCGCAGTTGGCGATTGATAAGGCTGAGGCGGGCGATCCGTCGTTGGTGACAGAACTGCTGGCGTTGCTCCGTCACCCCTATGATGAGCAGCCGGAGATGGAGCAGTATGCGACCAAGCGGCCTGATTGGGCGCGACATCGACCGGGTTGTTCTATGTTGTCGTGTAGCTCGTAATATCGTGTAGGAAGTCCGGTGGATGTCTGCCGATCACAGATAGTGCATAGCGCAAATTAGCCAATTGTACACGGTTAAGTCGAAGTTCTTTGATTGTTGCTCGACCAATAGATGTTCGGGCAACAACCAGCCTTGAATCGCTGCTCCATTCAAAGTGGTCATGCCATTGATGAATACGAGGATTGTAGAGAGAGACAACCGTATTGTTTACTGGATCAAGTGCTTCTGTCTTGTTATATTTGTACCCATTACACCCAGAGCATGAAAAGGCCAAGTTATCCATCTCATCTGTTCCGCCTTTGCTCAACGGCAACACATGCTCAATCACAAAGAGTTCTGTTGTGTGATCGGCTCGACAAAGACAATATTCACAGCACTCATGTGCGTGTTCTCTTACAGCGCGTCTAATCTCAACAGGGATATAATTTCTTCTAGTCATATGCTGGTGTTTGTATGTCCAGTTGTTCCATAACAGTCTCTAAAGAAACGTTCCTTAATTGAGATAATTCAACCAAGTTAATCATCCGTTCCGAGTCTGATACTTCAATTTGCTCCGTCAGTTTTATCAGTTCTTCATACTCATCTGGTGAGATAGTTTCATCCAACATTCTTTCACGTAAAAACCGAAAACGCAATCGCACTTCATCAGGGACACCCTCATTGATTTTTTGAATTAATTCCGTTTCTCGTTTTGACAGGCTGGGCACTCGGCGACTGATACGCAATGCCATAACCTTTTCAACAAACTGTTCAAATTCATGGGTTGCCATTTGTGCAACGCCATTGACGATATCATCGACATCAAGAACAAGATTGGGTTGAACCATTACTTTTGACATCTTGATTGGACCTCCTCCATACTCACGGAACTCATGTCTTTCCTGTACACAGACGAAATAGATCGTATTTCGTCTGTGTACAGTGTAACAGACCTCAAACAACTTGACAATGGTATCTCTATAGAATCGTAACCATTCAGACCCCTGAGCCTGTCGAAGGGGGGGCGGTTTCGACAGGCTCAACCGACAGGGGGGGCTGAACAATTACATAGAATCCAAGCTATGCAAGCGGAGCCAAGTCATCCAAAATCCAAGGCATCAACTCCGCGACAGTAGGATGGGTCAACACGGCCCGTCGGAACAGTTTGTACGATTGTTTGGTCTGCATAAAGGGCGTGAACATGTTAATAATCTCATCCCCACCTACACCGAGAATGGTTGCCCCTAGAAACTCTTCGCTGTCGGCATCAACCAACAATTTAACCAAGCCAGCCGTCTCATCCTTTTCCACAGCACGGGAAATGCGGCTCATGGGACGCGTTGCCATCAACACGTTACGTCCACTCGCTCGTGCGTCCTTCTCGCTCATGCCGACACGACCCAGTGGTGGATCGATGTACATGGCATAGGTGACAATACGGTCGGATAACTTCCTGTCCCCTTCGGCGCTGTAAAAATCCCAGAAGATTTCGCCATCATTGACCGAGGTGTGCGTAAACGCGCCCTCACCATTGACATCACCGACGGCAAAAATGTGGGGGACATTCGTCTGCATGGTCTCGTTGACAGGGATATAGCCACGTTTGTTACTCTCAACACCCGCTGCGGCTAAATTCAATTGGTCGGTATTGGGTGTGCGCCCCGTTGCCACCAGCAGATGCGAGCCTTGGATGGTTGTTGACTGACCTTCATGGTTGATAGACACCTCAATGTTACCGGGGGTTGGCTGGGCAACGCGCTCGGTGTTGGCATTCAGCAGCACGTTGATGCCTTCGCTGGTGAGAATCTCCAGAGAGAGTGCGGCAATGTCGGCATCCTCACGGGGCATGAGTTGACCGCTGCGTTGCAGGATGGTGACTTCGCTACCAAGGCGACGGTATGCCTGTGCAAACTCCATGCCGATATAGCTGCCACCGATGACGATTAGATGTTGGGGGACGCCATCAAGTTCAAACATGCCGCGATTGTTAAGCCAATCCACGTCATCCAACCCTGCAATGGGTGGCGCAATCGGTCGTGCGCCCGTGTGAATGACGATGGTCTCGCCCGAAATCACCTCGTCGCCAACACGGACGCTGTGGGCATCTTCAAATTGGGCATAGGCTTTATAAATATCCACGCCTTCCATGCCGCCAATCCAGTTTTCCAACCCATTGCTATTGCGATTGCGAATACTGTCTTGGCGTTCGCGCACCTTGTTATAGTCAATCGAAAAATCGTGAATCTGCACACCAAAATCTGCCCCGCGCCGAGCCATATGTGCCGCCCGCGCGCTGGCAACCAGTGTTTTGGTCGGCGTACAGCCATAGTTCACACACGTCCCGCCAAAACGTCCCCCCTCGGCAATGGCAACCGTCTTGCCCGCGTTTACCAAACGGGGAATCACTGTACCTGTTGCCTGCCCTGTGCCAATCCAAATGACATCATACGTTTTCATGCATTGATCTCCTTTTCAGAATGATTGATTTGACGCATATCTATACATCGCTCGATAGAGGCAGTCTACAACAGGTTGAATGGTTTGCTACGTAGTCGTCCTTGCACGACAATTTATTTAGGCCATTCCACAGAATAAACTACACGTTCAGTTAGCACGCCCCCATGCGGGTTGATTTCATACGCTTGACCGCACGGGGGCGTGCTAACTGAACAAAGCAGTAGGTGTCTATATGAGAGAATTTGCCAGTCATCTCAATGTACACTACGCTTCAAGAGGCTGTGCGAAATGCAGCAATACACCTGACGGGTCCCACACATAGGTCACGAGCGAACCATAGCCTTCCTGATTTGGTTTGCTCACGCGCACACCCTCATAGTCACCATCCGCAACAAGCTGTTTTACATGCTCATACCATGCAGTGGCATCTTCGACCCTCACATGAAACATAAAATTATCTGCCCACTCCTGCTGATAGTAATTTTGGAGATAGAAGCGATTGCCAGCCAGTTCCAACTCGGCCAATCCACCATCATCGGCCACCCAATTTTCCTGCCAGCCCAATGCTTTGTAGAATTGACGTGATTGTGTAAAATTCTTGGCTGGTACAAATACTTTCACGTCTTTAACGGCTAAACTCATCATGGACTCCTTATCAATACACTATGGCTGAACCACTCAAAACGGGTTCAGTTTTAAACCGATTACTCTTGAATTTGCATCACATATTTTAGCACAATCCTGCAAAAAAGAACAAGTTTTCCAAACACCAAAAACATAAGCCATAGGCCGATATAAACATAGTTTGACATGCAATCGCAACACACCTATAATCACATCTACATATGTCAATTGACATATTTTCGTCGATAGACAACCAATCATTCGCTGTCCAATGTCAGTGGTAAGACCTTTGGGTAAGACCTTTGGGTAAGACCTTTGGGTAAGACCTTTGGGAGGTGACGACTATATACTTTGTTGGCGACATACTCTGACGACTATATACTTTGTTGGCGACATACTCTGGCGACATACTCTGGCGACATTGAGTACGTTCCGTCGCCGACCGAAGGCTTGTTTACACATATTGGGTAGTGAAATCAATTACAGTACAAAGAGGAGTTACCATGTCATCTGCATTACCAGTTTTTCGACACACACGCAACGCCATTCATAAAGCGGTCAAAGACCTGTCGCAGGAGCAGGCAATGGCGATACCTGATGGTCATGACAACAATGTGGCCTGGAATATCGGTCATGTTGTGGCCGTGCAGCAACGTGTCTGTTATGGTCGCAACGGTCTGGACATGAATATGAGCGAGGAGATGCAGTCCATGTATCTGCCTGGTACGTCACCAGCGGATTGGGACACAGAGCCAGACTTTGGTGCATTAGTGACGCTGATGATGGATACATTGGCACAGCATGAGGCTGACCACGCAGTGGGCAAGTTTGGTGGTGAGTTTCAGGCAAGTACAACGCCCAGCGGATTGCACATTGCGGATGCCGAGACAGCGTTGATGTTCAACACCTATCATGAGGCGCAACATTTTGGTATGATTTTGGCGTTGAATAATTTTGTGGCGAAGTAGCATAGACCGATACATGCATCGTACTGCTTGCATCAAAAACGCCACGCTTCCAATCGGCAAAGCGATCCACCAGACGCATTCCCGCAATCCGTGCCATTAAATCCATCTCACCGGGTGAGATCAAGCGGCAGACAATGGGATTCATCTTGATCCCATCTTCGGTTAGATGGACATGGTTCTCCTCCAAAAATTGGGTGACGGGATCGTAGCGCGCCACATCAAAGCTCACTCTGTTTGTCCCGACATGCTCTGCCCGAACGTAGTCTGATTGCCCGAATGGGATGACGGCATGGGGCATAAATGCCTCGACGACAAAATGTCCATCAGCGGTGAGGTGACGGGCCGCATTCTCAAAGCAGCGAATTTGGTCGTCCGCTGTCAGCAGGTTGTAAATCGTGTTGAAGACCAAATAGACTAGCTTATACTGTTGGTCCATACTCGTCACGCTCATATCACCAATTTGAGCCTTGATTTCCTCAGTGATGCCATCGTTTGCGGCTCTGGTGCGGAGTCCGTCAACCATCTGTGGTGACGACTCAATGCCATCGACCTGAACCCCTTTTTTCATTAACGGGATGGCAATCCGTCCCGTGCCAATGGCAAATTCAAGCGCATTGCCGCCTGCCGCATAGCGTGCCAAGAACGCGCTGGCATCCTCTTCATCACCACGAACATAGGTCTCGTAGTGCGACGCCGTGTCTGCATCCCAACTGCCGATTGGATCAAAGTTTTTCATATCGTGATTCTCCTCTACTTTACGGTTTCAGCCAATCTACTGACAGCAAGACACTATAGGCTGTAGCGTCTATGCGGTCCAAGATTGAACGTTAAGGCCATTCCACAGAATAAACGACCCATGTACACTTCCAGGAAGGGTCACAGATACTCTGGTCAGTCCAGTAGATTGTACCCCTTCCTAGAGGTAGGTTGGGTATTGCCTTAATTGTAGACGCAGACGCCATCAAGTGCTTAAACTGCTCAAATTCTTGCCATGTGGCACTGCGTGTCAGCATTGCTTCTCGTTCGCTTTTGCCCATGCGCTTGGCAAAGCCGATTGCACCCACCATCCCCAAAAAGTACGCAGTTTGTCTGCACTCAAAACAAACTCATCTGGTTTGCAGGCAAATGCAACTGCCGCTAATTTCATGATTTAGTGGTACTGCTCTATCAACCGTTTCTTATAAAGCTTCCCATTTTCCTTGCGTGGTAACTCTTTTTCAAAGTCAATCGACCTTGGCATTTTGATACGTGCCAACTTACCCTCACAGTAGGATAGTAGCTCTGCGGCTAACGTATCTGGATTATCCGTCCATGTCTGTGGCTGAACGACCGCTTTGATCTCCTGACCAAATTCTGGGTGCGGAATGCCAAAGACAGCGACATCCGCTACCTTTGGATGATTGATCAGGCAATTTTCAATTTCTTGCGGATAAATATTGACGCCACCGGAGATGATGGTGAAGTGTTTGCGATCTGTCAGATACAGATACCCCTCCTCATCGACATATCCGACATCCCCCACCGTGCTATAGCCCAGCTCATTGTAGGCATTCTTCGTCTTTTCTTCCTCGCCATAGTAGCTAAACTGATTGCCACCAGAAAAATAGACTTCACCGATCTCGCCCGTCGGCAATTCATGACCTGCCTCACCTAGAATATGGATCGTGCCAAGAAATGCACGGCCAACAGACCCCTTATACGCTAGCCACTCTTCCGAGGTAATTGCCGTGAGGCCATGCCCTTCACTCGCCCCATAATATTCATAGATGACGGG
>JBCCFC010000660.1:0-7590 GCA_039029935.1 Chloroflexota bacterium | reverse complement strand
CTCCTCGAGGTTGTTAAATAGGCTTGTCATGTCTAGAACACCTTCACGTTTCCGCTACCCTTAATTCTAGACCACAGAGCGACCGACTGGAACCACATCTATCGGTGTGCTCACCTATCTAACTGCTGCTACAATGTAGCCCTCTGTTAGCTCCTTATCTATGGATAAAACACCATAGATTTAGAAACTATCGTCATCATCTAGAAATATACCACTCTATGATTTGAGGCTAATTCAGCATGAATCGGCGACAGACACCCCCGAAGAGGTGTCTGTGCTAACAATGTTATCTTTACGACCTCCTGCTAGCTGGAGTGAGTTGCTCCTCGAGGTTGTTAGATAGGCTTATCATGTCTAGAACACATTCACGTTTCCACTACCCTTAATCCTAGACCAAAGAGCGACCGGCTGGAACAATGTCGGAAGGTTTGCTGACCTATCTAACTGCTGCTACAATGTAGCCCTCTGTTAGCTCCGTGTCTATGGGTAGAACACCATAGATTTAGGAACTATCTTTATAGCTATGCTACAGAGCTATTATGGACACGATTATCAGTTTTTGAAAGTAAACTACTATGCAATCAACGATAACGATGGATTCGCTTGAGTATCAGCAACTCCTCAATCAATGTATACATTGTGGGCTGTGTCATGTGACCTGCCCGAGTTACGCCGTGTTGGGGACAGAGATGGACAGTCCGCGTGGACGCATCGCTTTGATGAAAGCCGCGGCCAATGGGCGGATTGATCTTGTGGAGGATGTACGTAATGACGGTGCATTCACTGAACACATTGACTTGTGCTTGGGTTGCCGTGCCTGCGAAACGGCCTGCCCCTCTGGGGTACAATACGGGCGGTTGCTAGAAGTGGCGCGCGATACAATGGCAGAACATCGACAGGACACACCATCATCCAACTTTTTGCGCAGACTTTCGCTTGAGTGGACACTGCCCAATCGTCAGCGAATGCGGCTGATGGCACGTGCACTCTCTGTCTATCAACGCACAGGGGTATCCGGCCTGATACGCCGCAGCAACCTATTAAGCCGCATCTCACCCACTTTGGAAACAATGGAGGGGTTGTTACCCAACCTAGAACTCAATTATCCCACCTATCGTCAAGCAGAACCAGCATTAGCATTGGATGAGAAACAAGGTAGCGTTGCTTTTTTGCATGGCTGTGTGCAGGATGCATTTTTGTCTGGCGTCAACAAGGCCACCATCAGCGTGTTGCAACACAACGGCTATGACGTATATTTTCCACAGACGCAGACCTGTTGTGGTGCAGCGGGATTACATATTGGCGAAACCGAGTTGGGACACAAACTAGCCAGGCAGAATATTGATGCCATCATTGAATGTAGCGAACAAAATGAAACGAGCTTTGACGCCATCATCAGCAATGCTGGTGGCTGTGGGGCGGTCCTCAAAGATTATGACCATCTGCTGGCAGCGGATAGCGACTATTCAGACAAGGCCGCTGACTTTGCCCACAGTGTGCAGGATGTCACCGAATTTTTAGCCAACCATATTCTTGTTGAGACGACCGGAGCTATCAATGCCAAGGTCGCCTATATGGACTCATGTCACCTGCGACATGGGCAGAAGGTGGTGCAACAGCCTCGTCAATTGCTGGCAATGATTCCGGGTGTTGAGGTGGTTGACTTGGCACAGCCTGATATGTGTTGCGGTAGTGCGGGTATCTATAACATTATGCAGGCTGACACGGCTGAACAGGTGCTTGAAGCCAAAATGAACGACATCATCAATTCTGGGGCAGAGATTGTGGTGACAACCAATACGGGATGTCACATGCAGTTGCTTTATGGTGTGCGCAAATTTGGACTGGATATTGAGGTGATTCATTTGGTCGAATTGCTGGAGCGTTCTTATTCATTGGAGGGATAGCTGATGACAGTCTTAGTTCGTGAAAAGAAAATGTGGCCTCCACTTAAAATCATTCGGACCAATCCCGACACTCGTTTGATGACCTATCATGAATATGTGGCGTGGTCAGGCGAGGAGACAAGAGCCGAATGGATACCGCTGGCTCATGCAACCAGTGATGATGATTTAGGAAAGGTGATACCACTGATGCCACCCAAACGAAGACACCAACGGCTGATTAAATTTTTGTCACAGCTACTGGATTTTTTTGTCGAAACCAAGGGGTTGGGGGAAGTGCTGTTTGCGCCCTTTGAAATGAAATTGGGACCCGGCAAGTCGTCCCGTGAACCCGATATTTTGTTTGTCTCAGAAGCCAATGCGCATCTGCTCACCGAGGATAAACTGATGGGTGGAGCAGACTTAATCGTTGAGATTGTCTCACAGAGCAGTACCAAGCGTGACAAAGAGGATAAGCTCGAAGAATATCGCGAGGCGGGTGTACGTGAATATTGGGTAATTGATAATCGTCCTAATCGCAAAGAGGCCAAGTTCTATCAGCTTGACGCACATGGAAACTATCAGCAGATTAAAATCGGTCCAGATGGGATTTACCGTTCAGCTATATTGCCTGGCTTTTGGTTACATACTGATTGGCTGTGGGTGAATCGACCCAATGCTATCAAAGCAGTCGAGGAAGTTATTGGTAGTATATGAGCATTCTTACAGGAGAAAAATGACACATTTATCAAAAGCCGATTCTGATACGATACGTGATGAGATGATTGCACTGATTACTGAGTCGTTACATCGACTACCACCGGAGGTATTAGAAGAGGTTTGGACTTTTGTCCAATTCCTCGAATACAAAATGGGCTTACAGGACGATTCTTCAGAAGACGATTTTGCATGACAGATGGTGCAGCTAAGTGAATAATATAAAAGAGACAATCCAGATGAACCAATGCTGGTTTACCGCACCAAAGAAGAGCTTGAGGAGGCGTTAGCAGAGTTATAATGGCATTAACGACACAAACAAAATCACAACTAACCACCCTCTTTGACAAACGTCAACTGGCACTAGACCCTGTTGAACTCATCGCCTATGAAATGGATGCCAGCTTTGAGACGGCCACACCGGATGGCGTCTTTTACCCTGAATCGACTGAGGATGTAAGTCGCATCATGACATGGGCGAACGAGACGGGGACGCCGCTAGTAGCACGGGCTGGTGGAACAGGGCTGGCTGGTGGTGCATTGGCCGAGCAGGGGGGCATTGTCATCTCGTCGTCACGCATGAACAGCATTGACATTGACCCACAGGCACAGACGGTGATCGCACAGGCGGGTGCGGTCAATCAGGTGGTTGATGGCATGGTCAAGGCGCATGGGCTGTACTATCCACCAGACCCAGCGAGTGGACGCGCATCGTGTATTGGCGGCAATCTTGGCACAAACGCGGGGGGACCCCATTGCTTCAAATATGGTGTCACGACCAACTATATTACGGGGCTACAAGTGGTGTTGGCCGATGGTGAGGTTGTGCAGTTGGGTGGATTGGCACTTGACTATCCGGAGTATGACCTCTGTGGGCTGATTGTGGGCAGCGAGGGTACATTGGCGGTGGCGACTGAGGCATATTTGCGGCTTGTCGGCAACCCACCCGCTGTGCGCACAATGATGGTGGCCTTTGACTCCGAGCAACAGGCTGGGATTGCTGTCTCTGAGGTCATCAAGTCGGGGCTTGTGCCAGCTACACTAGAGATGATGGATCAACGTGCCATGCAGATGATTGAGGAAGCCACGGGTGTTGAACTGCCCAGCCATGCAGGCGCGGCGTTGATTGTGGAGATGGATGGCTACCCTGAAAGCGTAGGATCACAGATTGAGGAGATTGCGGATGTGTTGTCGGCCAACGGTGGTATGGACCTGCGCATTGCCCAAAGCGAAGCCGAACGTCAACAAATTTGGTATGGACGCAAGAGTGCCGCGGGCGCATTGGCGCGCATCGCCCCCAGCTACTATCTCACTGATGTGACTGTGCCACGCAGCTATCTGGGCGAGATGCTCAAGCGGGTCAATGATCTTTGTGACGCCAATGGCATTCGTACCATGAGTGTCTTCCATGCAGGCGATGGCAATCTGCATCCGCTCATGCTCTGTGATAGTAATGACCCTGAATTGATGGAACGCATTCACCATACAGGCAAAGAAGTCATCGAACTATGCTTGGAATATGACGGCAGCATTACGGGCGAGCATGGTGTTGGCATGGAGAAGCGTGACTATATGCCCATGATGTACACCGACAACGAACTGCATACCATGTTGCAGATCAAAGATGTGTTTGACCCGCAGAACCTGCTCAACCCTGGCAAAATTTTCCCACAGATGTCGCTCACGCCGACCTATGCCGAGCCAGCTATGCCCAGCGAGCAAACATTTGCGCCCCACAATGCCGATGAAGCCGCCAGTGCATTTGCTGCATTCAGTGATGCGAATAAAACAGCCAGCACAGTCAACGGTCACGCCGATTTCTACATCTCGACTGCCAACCTACAGGGCATCCACAAATTTGCACCTGACGACCTCTATGTCACGGTTGGCGCAGGCACACCGTTACAAGAGGTCAACGATTTCTTGGCCGAACATGGGATGCAGACCCTGCTTGCCAGCCCCCGAGTAGACACCACTGTTGGCGAACTGCTTGACCAAAACATCAACTCGCCACAACGCATTCGGTACGGTTCCGTGCGTGACAGTCTGCTCTGTGCCACCGTCGCCTTGCCCGATGGACGGACCATCCGCGCAGGGCGTCCCGTCGTCAAAAATGTCGCAGGCTACGATTTGCCCAAGGTCTTTGTCGGTGCGCATGGCACATTGGGACTGCTGACCGAGGCTACGCTCAAGCTTGTGCCGTTGCCTCGTGCCAAGAAGACCATCGGTGTCGCCGTTGACGATTTGAGTCGGGGTATTTTATGGGCACGTGAGTCCCTTAAACAGCCACTGGTGGCGTCTGGTGTCGTGATTGCACAGGCAGAAAACCAGGCATCCTTCACGTTGCAGTACACAACCGAAGGTCTACCCGAAGATGTTGATGCGGAACTGGACATTGTGCGCAATGTGTGGCAGCGCGAAAATGCACCCACGGCCCATATAACACCGTCATCTGCAACAGAAGCATGGCAGCAGTTCATGAGCATTGGTTATACCGATGATGTGCTTGTGCGCGCTGGATTGCCAACGAAGCACCTCGACACCTATGTCACCGCTATTCCCGCCGAATATCGCACGTCAGAGAACCTGATGGTTGACTATGGCAATGGCTTTGTCTATGCACGGCATAGTGGTGATGGTGATGTAGGTAGCGATGTCAATGCTTGGCTGGCGGCGTTGCGTAAGCCCGCTGTTGCCGCGGGTGGGTATGCGATTGTAATGGCGGGTAGCGATGCGGTTGACGGTGATGCGTGGGGCTATCAGCCGCAGGGATTGTCGTTGATGCGTCAGTTGAAGGCGACGTGGGACCCAGCAGGAGTGTTGAATTCCGGTATGTTCGTCGTGTAGTCTTTCATCAGCTACCAGCAGACATCCGTTGCCGTTATGTCGGCTACGCAGTTTTTGCTTAGAAAGGAGTGGTTCGCTCTATGCTCAAATTACCATATGCGATACGCGACTATGAAGCGTTGATCATAGAAAATTATACCTACCTTGACCGCACCGACCGCATCCCTGTTGTCGAAGATTTGGGGAAGGAACTGCTCTTTCTGCGTCCGCGTCGTTTTGGCAAAAGCCTGTGGCTTTCAACGCTGATGAACTACTACGATATCAACAAAGCCGACGCCTTTGAAACCCTTTTTGGACACCTCGCAGTGGGGCAAAATCCAACGCCATTGCGTAATCAATATTTGATCATATGGAATGTCACTGATGATCCATTTCTAATTGAATACAAAGGAATAAAATTATACGCTGATTTAGGCGCAGAGAAGCCAATTGCGGCAGAAAAAGCGGGTGCGAAAATAGTGCTGGAAGTCAAAGTGTTTAGCACCATGTTGCCCATCAGCGAGCTACAAAAAGCGGTTGGTCAATACAGCATTTATCGTCTCTTTCCTGAGCGCATAGAGGCTAACCGAGCGTTGTTCTCGGCAATTCCAAAGACGATTTACCAAGAGTTTTTTGTGACACCTGCTATTCAAGAAATTGTTGAGGTGCATCAAATAGCTTTGGTTGTCTTTGATCCAGAAAAGGTGGAGATTGTGCAATGGATAAAATAAATCATTACCGAACCGTTATCAAGCAAATTCTTTCTGAACACGCCGAATTTACATTTAGTTATGGCGACATTGACGTGATTCCGATGTTTGACGAAAGAAGTGACAGCTATCTGCTCATGAATATTGGTTGGGCTAAAACAGGGCGAGTCTATTCGATTCCCATGCATTTGCGTATCAAAAATGACAAAGTTTGGCTAGAGCAAGATAACACAGATGCCGAGATTGCACAGCGGTCGATTGATGCAGGTATTCCCAAAGAGGAACTTGTGTTGGGTTTCTTTTCACCGGAGCATTGGAAATTGACTGAGTGTGCTGTTAGCTAAACATAATCAAATCTATATTAACTTTGAAATTTCACTGGAGCCGTTTATATGGAAACCCAATTTACCTATATTGTAGAGTTAGCGAAGAAATACAACGCCTATAACAATGATTCAGCATTGCTCTATGAAGCCATTAACCAACTCTCAGAATCGGAATTACAGGATATTTGGGATGAGTATGGCAATCCTAAACATTCATTTAAACCTGTAAATTTATTGCGTGCCGAAGTGGTTGATAAATTGCGCAAGGGCGAAGCCATAGATGAAATTGTCGTTGAAGAAATCAAAGACAAGATTCGTACAAAAGATATTGCCTATTTCGCACATTGCCCTCAAAAACTGCTTGATGAACTCAAGGCATACAAATTATTCAAAAGAGATTTGTTCGCTAACTGGCAACAGCCCTGGAGTGTCTTTCACACCTATTTCTATCGTGGTCAAACAAAAGATACTGTTGATGGATATCTACCTGAGATTGCTTGTCAATTACAACAAGACTTAAATCTTTTTGACTATGACATTCATACGAAAGGGTTTCAAGGTTCAAATAATTTTGGAAAAGATTGGGCGTGGCTAGCACTTTACCCGCTTTCTAAATACTCGCATCGGGATGGATATCAATTTTTTCTGAAATTGGATGCAATGCCCGTAGCTGGTAGAAAAGCAGGACATGGTATTGTAGGTGAAAAATCGGAAGATTTAGCTGCTGTAAACTCGTATGCAGAAGTTTTAATTCACTTCTCAAAAATAAAAGAAATCACATGCCAATTAAACGACAGCACGACCAATTATTTTCAATTCACCCCCGGCTTACAAGCTACCGAGTGGGAAAGTTTCTATTCACAACAAATTGCGGCGGTTAGTGATGACGAGTTTAATGTTGGTGATATAACAACTATTTCATCTTTAAAAACATTAAATTTAAGAGCCGGCTTACCTGAAGACAGCCAGAATGAGCAGATAAAGAATTTGTGGCTTTTTAAAGAGGCCAATGTTGGTGATGTTGTGTTTGCAGTAAAAGGGGTAAATACCGTTGTTGGTATAGGAATTATTAGTGGGGAATATTTTTATACTGAATCTAATAGTCATTACAAACATAGTCGAAAAGTG
>JBCCFC010000659.1:0-7594 GCA_039029935.1 Chloroflexota bacterium | reverse complement strand
TGACTTGTTAATAATTAATGTATTTCGTAGGTCGGTACTTAGTATTCGGTAGTATTCACTATTTTCGCTCTTCACTCTGCACTCTGCACTCTGCACTTTTCACTCTTCACTAAAAATTATACCCAATAGACGCCAAGAACGCTAACCGCTTTGCATGATTTTTGTTTGCCTTCTGTTAGAGGAATGTTTATGGGGAGCTTCATGTGGATTAAGCACAACAATTTTCAGGTATAAAAACCGTAACGAACTGATTCAATCGTTGCTATCCCATTGTCGCTGTTTGATTTTGTATGGTACAATGTGTGAATATATTTGGCTCCTTACCATAAATGCCAAACCTAACATCATTTGCTACACAACATTTAACGCAAAACCTTCGAAAGGTGGTGACGTGTACTCTGGTCACGCAATCTATAGTTCACCATTTATTAAAGAGTGGATTGTGTATGTTGGTTGGGTAGTGAATACAAACGCAACTGCTATGAATGCGTAAAATTTGAAGGCCGCTTGGATGATATTTAATAAACAACAAATTGAAACTGACCATTGGAATGCGTTGGAAATACACGACGACATTATTATATTTGAATCTGATGAATTCATTGAACAATTTAAGGTAGAGTTAAAAGAACCCGACCCTGTAACAGAGGAGGCTCTACCCGTTTTGCCTCTTCGTGGCATTGTTGTCTACCCGACCATGTGGTTGCCACTGCCCATTGGTCAGGAACGTAGCCTCTATATGATTGAGGACATTCTGCCCCAGCAGCGCTTGATTGTGTTGGTAACAAGCAAACAGGAATTGCCCGAGGAACCTTCACCCGAAGACCTATACACGATTGGTACGGTTGCCCAGATTCACCGCGTGATTAAAGCACCGGATGGCACAATCCGTCTGCTGGTGCAGGGGTTGGACCGTGTTGAAATCAAAGAGTATGTCTCAGTTGAACCCTATCTACAGGCCAAAGTTGAGGCACGTCCGGAACGCTGGATATTGACACCCGAAGAGTTGGCCGAGATGGAGGCCAAGTTGGGTGAGACGGTGCGCGAAGATGAGGAGTTAAGCGAGGAAGAGCTGGCCGAGCTAGAGAGTACAGGGATTGGGGACATGTTGGCCGAGTCCTTGGCCGAACCCTTAAATGTGGGTCCCGGGGGTATCCCGCTGGCGGGTCAAAATGTACGACGACGTGGGCTAGATGATTTTGAACGCTTCGGCATCGTTGATATTGATGTCACCCCCAAACACCCTCTGCAATCTATTCTTGATATGGATAGTGACGAGGTGGGTGATGGCGAAGATGATGCACAATCTGACCCGTTGGTCGCTGAAAATGAACCTAACACTGATGACTTTTTTGATGAAATGGCTCTGCCCACAGACGCAGATCGAGAGCAGATATTATCGGCTGATAAGGGTGATGAGCCAAGAGAGGCTGGAGAGGAAACAGAGGGCGGCGACCTTGATGTTGATATCGCACGCAAACTAATCAAGGACTTGGCGGGGATTATCGCCATTGATATTGCCAACCGTTTGGCTGATGGGTTGATGGATGAATTGGATGGGGACGAAGATGGCGAAGGTCATGCCCTGGATGACGACGATCCTGATCAGCCACGCCCTCATGATGACATAACGCTGCAAGCATTGGCACACGCCGTGCAAGAACTCTTCCACAACTTAATCAACCTCGAGCCACGAATGCCCGAGGAACTGATGATCATGGCCGTCAATGTCCATGATGCCCTCCATCTTGCCTATTTGGTGGCAAGCAGTCTACGCCTGACGATTGAAGATGCACAACATCTGTTAGAAATGGACACAGTACAGGAAAAGCTGATGCGGCTGATCCAGTTACTCAAAAAAGAAATTGAGGTGCTGGAGCTGGGACGGAAGATTCAGTCTGAGGCGCATGGCGAGATGGAAAAGATGCAGCGTGATTATTTCCTGCGCGAACAGATGAAGGCTATCCAAAAAGAGCTGGGCGAAGAGGATGAACACACAGCGGATATCAAGGAACTGGAAGAGCGTATTGAAGCATCAGGGATGACCGAGGAGGCGACCAAAGAGGCCAACCGTGAGCTGGACCGAATGCGTCGAATGCCGATTCAGGCAGCCGAGTACAGCGTCATCAAGACCTATCTTGATTTGATGGTGAGCCTACCCTGGCAACAACTAACTGAGGATATGCTCGATATCCCCAATGCCCAAGAGATTTTGGACCAAGATCACTATGGTTTGGAAGATGTCAAAGAGCGTATCCTTGAATTTTTGGCTGTGCGTAAGCTCCGCGCCGAACGTGCCGAAGAGCGCACCGAGCAAGAGGAGGACTTGCAGGACAAGATTCGCCGTGAGCGCGAAGGTGTAGTTCTCTGTTTTGTGGGGCCACCAGGGGTGGGCAAGACCAGCTTGGGTGTCAGCATTGCCCGTGCCATGAACCGCAAGTTTGTGCGTTTGGCACTGGGTGGCATCCGCGACGAAGCCGATATTCGTGGCTTCCGCCGCACCTACATCGGTTCCATGCCAGGGCGCATCATCGAAAGTCTGCGCCGTATCGAAAGCCGTAATCCCGTCTTTATGCTCGATGAGGTAGACAAAATTGGGCGTGATTTCCGGGGCGATCCTAGCAGCGCATTGCTAGAAGTGCTGGACCCTGAACAGAACCGTGAATTCCGCGACCACTATCTGGATGTGTCATTTGATCTGAGCCAAGTCTTTTTTATCACCACCGCCAATCTGCTCGATCCCATTCCAGGACCGCTGCGTGACCGAATGGAGATCATCAATCTGAGCAGTTACACCGAGGATGAAAAGGTCAAAATTGCCGAAGGTTATTTGATCCCACGTCAAATCAAGGAAAACGGCCTGCGTGACAACGAACTAGAAATGCCAGAAGATTCGCTGCGCGAAATCATCGACGGCTACACACGCGAATCAGGTGTGCGTAATTTGGAGCGCGAATTGGGCAAAATTTGCCGTAAAATTGCCGCCAAAGTTGCTGCTGGCATCGCACCGAAGGACTCAGAAATCACCCAAAAGAAAATCATTGATTATCTTGGCAAACGCAAAATCTATGGCGAAGAGGTCAACGAGCGCACGGAGATGCCCGGCGTGGCTGTTGGGTTGGCATGGACAGCTACCGGTGGTGACATCATGTTCTTCGAGGCAACCCGTGTCCCCGGCGAAAAGGGCTTTGCGGTCACGGGTCAACTTGGTGATGTCATGAAAGAGAGTGCGCAGGCCGCATTGAGCTATGTACGCAATCGCGCCGATAAATTAGGCATTGAAGATGATGTATTCCGCAAGTCCGACATCCACATGCATATTCCCGCTGGCTCCATCCCCAAAGATGGCCCCAGCGCAGGCATTACGATGGCAACGGCGCTGGCTAGCCTATTTAGTGGTCGCCCTGTGCGTCCCAACTTGGGTATGACTGGTGAAATTACGTTGCGTGGCAAAGTGCTACCCATTGGTGGACTGAAAGAGAAGGTTATCGCCGCTGCCCGTTATGGAATCAATACGGTGATTATTCCAAAACGCAATGAGCCGGACTTAGATGATGTGCCTGAGAGTGTGCGTGAGCGGATGACGTTTATTTTTGCAGATACAGTGGATGAGGTGTTGGATGCGGCGTTGACGGAGAAGGGTTGAAGGGTTGAAGGGTTGAAGGGTTGAAGATTGAACTATCAACTTTCAACCTTTCAACTCTTCAACCTTTACACTTGAAATTCACCATTCTTATAAAACAACTCACCATCGACCAAAATTTCACTATCCTGCCGCATGTCACAGATAAAATCCCAATGAACGCTGGAATCATTCTTGCTGCCCGTTTCAGGATACCCAGCACCAACAGCCATGTGTAGCGTCCCACCAATCTTTTCATCATAAAGAATACTCTTGGTGAATTGCGTAATTTGATAGTTTGTGCCAACAGCAAACTCGCCCAAATAACGTGCGCCAGCATCGCTGTCAAGCTGACTTAGCAGATACTCTTCATTTTTTTCAGCACGGGCTTTCACCACTTTACCATCCTCAAACGTCAACTCAACGCCTTCCACCTCACGCCCTTGACGAATGGCGGGATAATTAAACCGAACGCAGCCATTGACTGAATCCTCAACAGGACCTGTAAAAATTTCGCCACTAGGCATGTTGCGTTTGCCGTCACTGTTGATCCATGTGCGGTCTGTAATTGAGAGCGTCAGGTCGATGTGTGGGCCACGCACGATGACTTGCTCTTTGCCCGCCAGCCAATCAATCAAGCGCTGTTGCATATCATGAATATCATTCCAGCATTTTACAGGGTCCGGCTGGTCAGCGTAAGTCGCAGCATAGACAAAATTTTCATACTCTTCCAAACTCATATCAGCCTCTTGCGCAAAGGCAGGACAGGGGAACATCGTCCCGACCCAACGGTGGGTTCCTTCGGCGGTGCGTTGAAACCAGCGTTTGCGCATGGGCATCTGCGCTTTTTGAAAAATCTGCTGTTTGTGTGGTTCAATGCCCGTGAGACTGCGGGTGTTGCTACTACCGACAAGTGAAATACGCACGTCAATTTGCTCACCCATGACCTCATCCAACGGCGAAATCCACGCCAACTGGTCTTCATTTGCTTCACGTAATAACGTTGTTTCAATTTCATCTGAAATCAACTGCACTGATGGATTGCCACCAGCCTCTAGCACATGTTTTACCACCGATTTAGCGAGTGGTAGGGCTTCGACGTGGCTACGTATCCACACCCAGTCACCGGGCTGGACGGCGGTTGAGTAGTCGACAAGCGTTGTGGCTAATTTTTCGACGCGTGGATCTGACATAAACTTACATCCTTTGTTTGATTTAGTGTTATGAATTGTTTACCATTCTGTGAAGGCATAATTCGCTTGAATTGTTGCATCACTGGAAATGAGAATATTGTCATCAATACTGGCCTGCGCAACAATAATGCGGTCAAAGGGATCTCGTGTCCATGTTAAGGGTAGAGCATGGGCAATGACGATATTAAATGGTTTGTCGCAAATCATCAAGCCCTTACTCGCTGATAGTTCAGAAATTACCGTGTCAGCATCGGATTTAAGACGACCAAGTTGATATAGATATTGTAACTCTAACCGAACAACTGGTGAGATTTGCCATTGGTGATTATTCATCACCATTCGCGCATGGCTTGAAAAACGTTGCGTCATATTGTAATAGCTTATATGTGTTCTGGTGTAGTTCTGTTGCGGTAATCGCTCTCATTCTTCCCTCCAAATACATATGTCATTTCCAACGAAGTTTGATATAATGACATGAGACTAAGTATTGATTATGATAACGCAACATGACATAGTTGAAAAGTTATCGACTTACAGAGTAATCTATTAAACAGAAAGGCAAACTGATGGAATCACAACCAATCACCGTCAAAGTATGGTCAGATTTCGCCTGACCGTGGTGTTATCTAGCGGCATCCAGTTTGGATGCACTTGAAAAAGAACAGGCAGACACAGAGAACCCCATCCAACTCTCATGGCACTCCTATGAGTTGCGTCCTAAAGATGCACCGCCCCCTTCACCGGAATATCTTGCCAAGGTGCAGGCCAACCGCCCGCGTATCTATGGTGTTGCACGCAATGATTATGGGCTGGAGATGAATCCCGGTCCCTTTGGCATCAACAGTCGACCACTGCTAATCGGGGCCAAGTATGCCGAGAAGATGGGGCATGGGCCAGCCTATCACGCAGCCGTGATGACAGGGTATTGGTCTGAAGCCAAAGCGATTGATGACTTGTCGGTATTGGCCGATGTGGCTGAGAGTGTGGGGCTGGACCGTGATGATTTCTTGGCCGCGTTAGAGGAGTCAGAATTTATCCAACAGGTTTCGGATGATTTTCAGCAGGCATTTCAATATGGTTTAGGTGGCGTTCCGGTGATGATTTTTATGGATAAGTATTTGGTGTCGGGCGCACAACCGCTGGAGGTGCTACGACGTGTGGTCGATCAGGTGTCGGCAGAATTGGCAGACTAACGCGGTCTTGACTTGTTCAAATGACGTAGCGGATGATTGACGCACAATCCATCAAACGTCGTCACTCAACTTGACAGATAGCCGATGTCTCCCCGCCCCATCCATGATAAACTATAGATGGATTGGGTAATGGGTTTCAATGGTTTTCAATGGTTTTTTTTGTGTGGTATGAAAGAGGTGGTAACGCAGTTCGCTGTGTTGCCACCTCTTTTTTTGTATAGTTATCGTTACCTATTCTGTTTTAACAATAGCGGACCGTCGTTTTTCTTCGTTGATCACAAATTCGCACCAATCCATTGGCATCGGATACTCATCCACAAATGATAGCGAAGGTTCGTCCACTTTACGCTGAAGAAACGCATAGAGCCGCTGTTGTGCGGGCGTCGCTTCTGAAACCTCGGGAAACATACGCTTACTCCGATTGCGCCAAAAGGCAGGCATCACCCGCGATGTCATATCATCAATTCGTTGCTCATCAGCGGGGTCACATCCACAATGTGTGTCCAGAAACTGTGCCAGTCGTAGTGCCTGTGAAACCGGATAGCGGATGAGCGTTTCATACTCAATAAAGATTTTGCTGGCAACATGATTGGTATGACACAACACCATCTGGATTATATGCTGCCAGCGTAACAAGTTACAGCGGGTGAGGTCGAGTTTGTCTCGCAGGTCAACGGGCATTGTATATTGCTGCCATGACCGTGCAATGTCATAGGGGTGACGGACCATGATAACATAGGCGACATCGCCCCAGAGCGGTTGCCAAAAGGGGAGAAAGTGGCATAGTGCGGGGTCCTTCCACACCCAAGGACGCCCTGCTTTTTTCATGTCAGCCAGCAATGCCTGTGCCTTGGTGCGTATCGCCGCATCGTCGAGCTTGGCCGTGATACGCGTCTCAAATGCAGGGTCCCACCAAGTTTCACCTTGTGCAAAGTCACCGACTTCGGCCAATACATCCCAGAGCGGTTCATACTCCCATTGGCCTTGGGGATTATGCTCGTTGGGACCCGTCAATTGAGATGGCTTACCTGCATATGCACCCCAACGATGAATCATGTCTGTGATGACCGATGTGCCGCTACGTTCCGCCCCAAGAACAATGATTCCGTTTGTGTCACTAATCAATGGATTTATCTTATTATTTATCGATTTTATATAATGACCGATGTGCATATGATTACAAAGGTGGGTAAATTACTAAGTTTTGCCACTCTCTATGTTCACTGCACTCATCAATCAATAATAGCTCGTGAATAGCTTCTTTAACTGAAATACGGTCATTAAAGACAAACATACCGGGCATCGGTTTTCTCATCACAACTCTATCGTAGGCAAAATCAGGCATAGTTGCGCGATCATGTGTCAACACAATACGATTGTGCATCGCAGCCCACTCAAGGATGGTTGGGTCGTCTGCCTCTCCTAACCCCACATCTTGGACACGTACCAAATCTATGCTAGGACGGCTCAATAATACACCACGAATGATATCTCCGTGAAAGTTTTCATCGCTTAGTAGATATAACATAATTAAGCGACCACCATTTGTTTATGTAATGCTATGCGGCTACGTAGATGAGTTATGT
>JBCCFC010000658.1:0-7610 GCA_039029935.1 Chloroflexota bacterium | reverse complement strand
TCTTTTTTTTTTTCTTATCTCTTTTTGTGTTTGCGTTTGTGTTGTCTTGCTTGCCCGGGGTCTGGGGTGCGGCCTGCCCCTCTCCCCCCCCCCCCCCCCCCCCCCCCCCCCCCCCCCCCGACCCTATTTCTTGGATGTCTATGCGTTATTTTGCATAACGTTTGCTCTATTGATGCCTTACTCTTTTTCCCCAGGAATATATGGAATAATCCCCTTCTCATACGCCCCTTGTTGAATATGCAAGGGCGCACTCCGCACGTCCATAATAAACCCATTGACGGATACCATCCAAATCAGTGGATTGTCATCGACCATGCTCGGTAGACACCAATTTGGATCGAACTGGACCATACCCATCATATCGCGAATTTCCTTGGATTTGCCCGCTCCTGTGCCTTTCCCCACGCCAAAACCATCGCACAACTCTTGCGCACTGACATAAGGCTGCGTATTTTTGTCAAACAGAAAGTTGACAAACCCCAGTGCGTAGATGACACCACAAGCCCAGCTTTTGGGACGTCCTTTGGACAGCGGTGATGGTCGTTTTCGTGCCAATGCCGCTGTTAGCTGCCGTGCCAACAGCGCATATTCCTCGTTCAAATGCTTTTCAGAGAAGTCGTCCGTTAATGCAATGATGGTATCATACTTCTCCTGCATACTTTTTGGTACTTTTCCCGATTTTTGTTTAGCTGCCATTTCTTACTGTGTTCCTTGTTGATTGAATAGGAAAGTATAAACCAGTAACACAGATTGATTATCTGTGACGCAGGTAGCCAACCTGCGATACTTTCCTTTGTCCATTTGCTTACCGCACAGCCGCCGCAATCTCACCCAAACGTGCAAACTGAGCCTCATCCACCGTCAAATCCAGCACATGTTCAATCACCTGCGTCCAGCCATGCAGAAAGTAGACCCAGCCATCTTCAACATGCAGTTGGCGGCTCTCTCGTTGTGCCAAAGCTTGGTGCATGAATCCAAGTTCGCCACGATAGTTGAGCTCCCATGCAACGCCATGTTTGGGAAACAGCCCCGCATCGGTGATAGGCGAGCCAGGGCGATCTTTGCCCATACCTGTGGCGTTGACGACAACACTGTGCGCAGGTAAGTCTGCCATGATCGCATCATTACGCACGGCATCTTCATGCAGCAAAAATTCAAACGCTATATCGGTTTCCTGTGTTGCGACCAATGCTGTCAGTTTATCCAGACGCGGCTGCGAACGGTTGACGACAATGAGCTTCTCCGGTCTGTCGCTGGCCTCGGTTTTATTCATCAGATGCAGTGCCATTGCCACTGCTGAACCACCCGCACCAAAGCAGAGAACATGCCCACCAGTACGCCCAAAATAGCCGTCACCAATTACTGCATCCAAACTGATACCACCTGCAACCGGGTCGGTGGCGTGACCAATCAGCTTGCCATCGCGTTTGGAGATGCTGGATACTTCATCGCAGATTGTGGCATAAGGACCCAATTCATCAAACAGGTCCCGCGCAGCATCGAGTAAGTCAATCTTGTGCGTCGTCACTAAGCCACCAAGTGACAATGGGTCCTGCTTCATTTGGGTGACGATGCGTCGATAGTTTTCGGGGGCATCATGCAAGGCCATGTCAACCCCCTGGATGACAACCTCTGGACGGCCTAGTTCAACCATCCAACGTGGGAACACACGCATACTGGATGACTTGCTGGTCGTGACGCCGATAAAGTAAAAGGTTGGGGCCGTCTGTGTCGTGATTGGATGGGTTGTTGGATAGGTGTCCAGGTTAGCCATAAACTCGTTTCACACGCTCCCGATAGTCATCATAACACTCGTCAAAGCGTTCTGCCGCCTTCTCCGAACCCAAGAAATAGCTGCTCGACAGTACCAGTGGCGGTTTGCCCAGTGCCGTCAATTTCTCGGCAATGCTGCACTTCAGCGCGTTGGTGACAGCTGCCGCACCAATTGTTGACCCCGGCCCCACAGGGTCTTCCAGTCCATCAATGTTCACCATCGCATCGCCAGCAGGCACACACGTATCAATGGTCACATCCGCCAACTCAGGCAGTCGTTTCCCACAGCTATGCTTGGGCGTGGAGTTCATACAGTGTTCCGTCGACACCACCGCAATCACAGGCAAATCACGCGCTTTGGCCTCCAGGGCCATTTCGACAATCACCTGATTGACACCGCTGTTGGAAAAAATGATAAAGCTATCGGGCGCAGAAAAGACAAAATTGCGCATAATCATCTTGCCCAAGCCTTCCACCTTTTCCAAGAACATGGCTTGGCGCTGGCCGTTGGACCCCACAACTTGGTTGTGAAAGGTCAGCGAAAGTTCAACCATCGAATGAAAGCCTGGGAAGCTACCATGTCGTGGGAACATCTCTTCCACAAACATGCGTGAATGCCCTGTGCCAAAGAGGTTCACAATGCCATCGTTGGCAATGGTGTGTGTGCAAATTTCTGCCGCCTGATCAATTGTCTCCATCTGTGTTGCGCGCAGTCTTTCCAAAATCTTCTGCGCTTCATCCATATAAGCAAATGCTGCGTTCATTGATTGTGTCCTTATTTTGTCTATTCCAATATCACGTCACCCAAATCCACCATATTGTTTGGCAGTGGCTGGCTATTTTCATCAACGGCCAATAATCTCTGTCCACTGGCTGGCTCATAAAGTCCTGTTGCCAAGCGGTACGTATGCTCATTCAGATTAAAATTTTCGGGCAACTGGATCAGGTGCGTGTCCAGCACAACTTCGCCCTGTATCCAGCGATTGGTGGCGTAGCCGCTATTGGAGCCATCACTGGGCACGGCATCTGACTGCGCTACGATTTGTCCCGTCTCATCAAGTAGATGGATAAACACCTTGTAGCTTTCTGGTGGAATCTGTACGGCTTGCCACGCGATGACGACCTGTAGCGTTGGCCTCTCCACCCCATCTACAACCGACGGCGGCTCAACGAATCCCAGCAAGCGCATGACATCATCCGCTTCTGCTGTGCCAAATTGCGCATTGACAGTTTGATGCAACGGCGGTGGGTCAAAGGTTCGTGTCGATTCTGCCAAGGTTAATGTGGTTAGCGAGATGGTTTGTTGCGTGTTCCCTTGCGGATTGAACGTGAGGTGCAGGCCATAGTCACCAGCCGCAATGTCATTGGGGAGCCGCAGTCGTAAGCGCCGACAGATGACCTCTCCTGGGTCCCATCTCGCCTGCGGTGCAATTTGGCCTGCCCATAAGTTTGTTGTTTGCTCATTGTCTGGTTGGGTATTGTCTGGTTGGGTATTGTCTGGTTGGGCATTAGTAGTCAAGTTCAACTGGATAGGGATATCGTTAAACTGTGCATCTCCCTGCCAATAGAGATTGAGTGTCAATGGCGCACCGGGCTGTAACTCCGCCTCACGTTGATCATAGCCCCATAAGATAAGACCTGTAAGGCCGTTCTCGAATTGCGCCTCTAGCGGATTGGCTGGCTGTTGCGCAAAACGTGTGCGTACCTGTGAAACCAACGGCATGGTCATGGTTCCAGCAAAGGCTGTGTCGCCAGGCGCATCCGTGCGCGCCATCCGTCGATTATTACCGAGCCATTCATACCAACCGACCAGTAGACGTCCCTCTTCGCCACCAGCACAGGGGTCATTAATCCCAACAGGGTAGCGATCTATGACACGCTCACCAATCGCCCAGAAAGGGGTGCGATAGCTGCCATTGCCTGGCACTTTGTCCGCCTGTCCAATTTGATGCCCCTCGATATCAATCAGGTGGATAAATGCGGTGAGGTCACGGTAGGTGCGCGCATCATGTCGCCAGACAAGCACAACCTCATTGCTGTTTTCTGTCACTTGCACACCAACCAAGGTCGGAGAGTCAAAAAAATGGGCATTCAGCGGTTGGATGTGCTGATATCCCAACGGCCACTGTCTGGCGATCTCTGGCGCAAGGATTGCATTGGTAATCAGCAAATCGCCATACGGCGTCATAATCTCTTCAACAATAATATCAGTATTGGCCGTGTCTGGATTTTGTGCCAGCCACAGGTCTGCTACTTGCTGCGCTCGCCGCCGTTGCTCCTCTGGAAAGGCATAAACCGCCCCCTTTCCCGGTGGTGGCAACACAATCGTGTCGGCGATATCAACCGACTGAATGCCCAGCTTGTCTCGCTGGAGCAGCACTGTCGCATGTTTGTCCCCCCAAAGCTGTGAGATATACACCTGATGCGTGTCTGTGAATTGTGACAGGTAATCCAGTGCATCCAGCTTATCCACATCATAGATGTGATAAAGCTCCTCTGACTGTGCAAAACGGACAAAGTAATCGTAAACTGTAGAGCCGCTGCTAAAGAGCAGTATCACAGCCGCCAGACCGCCACCTAGCCATGCAACGGGTTGACGAATTGTGGTAATCCAGCTTAATCCCAACCCAACCGCAACAAAGGCGGCAGGTAACGAGGGCAGTGTCCGTGAGTAGTTGGGAGCTGCTTCGCTCAGGACCGAGGGCAGCAGCATGATCAGAAACCAGAACCCAAGCAGGGCAAGGGCATCAACATCGCTATCCTGTCTATGCGTCCACCCACTCAATAGTCGTCGCCCCCACAGCAAGAGGCCAATATAAAACGGCAGCGATAGCAGGATGTCAAAGACGGGTCGTCCGCGCAAATTATGGGTCCAGTCTAAATCCCCTGCTATGCTAAACATGCCCAGCACCCGACCCAGATTGTTTAATAAAATTTGCGTGGGTGTTCCTTCGCTCACGCGCTGCGCAAAGATCGATACTTCAGATGCATGTCCCCAGAAAAAGTCCGGATTTTGATAAAATTCGATACCGAGTGGTAGAAAAACCAAAAAGGCCACAACACCTGTAACGATGAGGCCGATGATGGGATTTGTGACGGGATGTTGCCCCATGAATTTGCGGTTTTGTGGATGGCGTACATAGAGCCAAGCCGTGTAGAGAATCAACACAAAGGGAACAAAGCGACCTGCTGGGTGTGTCCAGACACTCAGCCCAGTCAAAATACCACTGAGCAGATAGCCTACCCATTGTGTTGATTTGTGCCGTCCGTGTGTGCCCAGCCAATAGAAGACAAAGACACCACTCAGTACGACAGGCATCATGATAACGCGAATGCCATAATGGCTAAAATGAATATGCCAGAGGCTGATGGTCAGCGTCAATGCTGTGAAGGCTGCAATAGCTTGGCTTTGTTTGTGTAAGATGGTGCGGCAGAGCAGATAGCTGGCTGGAACAGCCAATATGCCCATGAGCGCAGAAGCGAGACGGAGTGTGTAGACGTTTAGCCCAAACAAGGCACTGAGGGCTGCTTGCCAATAGGTGTAGAGAGCCTCTCGACCACCGTTGGCGGGTAAAAAGAGGGGCAAATTGCCTGCCAACACCTGCTCGGCATCGTTGGCATTAAATGCCTCGTCAAACTGAAACCCTGGCGGCACGTCACCCAACTGATAGAGACGGAGCAGCGCAGCCAATAGGGTAAGCGTGAGGAGAAGAATCCAATCGCGTCTGTTCCAGTTGTTTTCATGCCCGTGCATTCTACACCTATGATGTTACTGTGCTATGATTTATCGCTTTTCTGGCGAGATAGATTGAATGGTGGCAGCATATCGTTGATGTGCCTCCGGGTCAACTGGCTTGTGTTTTACTTGATCTGTCGCTGGCTGATTCTGCAATGAAATCCCTTTTCGATATTCGCTTTGTGGCCGAATCGGGCGTGGACAAAATCCACCGCCACAATTGGGACAGACATTTCCCAGTATACCATCAACACACGATTTGCAAAATGTACACTCATACGAGCAGATCATGGCCTCTGTTGAATCTGGTGGTAAAGCTTTGTTACAGTTTTCACATGTGGGTCGTAGCGCAAGCATGATGCTCTCTTTCTGTGATGTGTAGGGGGTATGAGATGGTATACGACTACCTCATACCCCTACTGGTCTTATGTGCCAAACTGACGGTCGCCCGCATCACCCAATCCGGGCCAAATAAAGCCTGGTGGGAACGGGTCCTCGTCAACGGTTAAGCGTTCATCAATGGCCGCCACATAGATGTCTACATCCGGATAGGCGCGATGGACCGTTTGAATGCCCTCTGGTGCAGCGATTAACCCGACAAATTTGATTTTCTCGATACCCCATCGCTTTAATACACGAATAGCAGCGATTGCCGAGCCACCCGTTGCCAACATGGGATCAAGCACCAAACAAAATTGTACTGTTGGTTTTTCTGGCAATTTATTGTAGTAGAGTACTGGCTCCAATGTCTCTTCGTCGCGATAAAAACCCAAGTGCCATACATCGGCATTGGGCAATAGCGACAGCGCACCATCCACCATACCCAACCCTGCACGTAAAATGGGTACTAGCCCTACCTGCTCGGCAATGGCAATGCCATCAACACTGGTCAAAGGTGTCTGCACAGTTTGTATTTTGGTGCTAAGATCATAGGTGGCTTCATACGCAAGGATGGTAGATAGTTCCTTGACCAATTGCCGGAATTGAATTGGATTGGTTTGGACATCGCGAATCAGTGTTAATTTCTGATGAACAATCGGATGTGAAAGTTCGTAAACGTGATCAAACGTTGACATGCGCTTTTGGTTTTTCCTGTAAGTGTATGGCTTTTGTATCAGTAAATCGGTAGATCAGTAGGTCAGTAAGTCGGTGTGTCAGTACCGTGTACTGGCCTACTGAATACCGACTTACCGAATACCGATCTACCCTCTTAATACCACTGCTGGCTTCGAGGTGCGCGTCCACGTTTGCGGAGCTTTTCCACCTCACGCTGACAATTCACACAGAGCGTCGCATCTGGCTTGAATTCTAGTCGTTCTGGCTCGATTGGTTCACCACAGCGTTCACAGGTACCATAAAGTCCTTTTTCCATAGACGCGAGTGCTGTGTTGATGTTATGCAGTCGATCCTCTAGGACGGCAATCAACGCCGAATTTTTCTCACGCTCAAAGATTTCAGCATCCCCCTCATCTGGCTCAATGTTGACTTCTGTCTGCATATATTCGCGCAGATTTTTCAACTCATCGAGAAGTTGATCGCGCTCCTTGAGCAAATTCTCTTTTCCGGCCTGTGTATCTAATCCTTGTGCCATTTTTCACTCCTTCCTTATATATGTGACCAAATTTGGGCTTCCGATTGACCAATTCGTTGGTCTTGCCCTTGGCCTAATAGGGAACATAGAACGGTGTTCATCTTACAATCATGATTGTCTTGCTTAAAGACGGTAAGAGAGAATGGTTGTGTGCGTAGCTGATAGTATAATGAACCCAAAGAAACTGTCCGTTGATTGAGAAAGTTATAAAAACGATGTTCTAATATACTTGCAATGAGGACATACGAAAGTATTCAACCACACAATATATTGATATTAAACTGTCTATCAGTTAAAATTCAACCAGCAAACAAAAATATGGGACAGGTTATATCAGATTTTAAGCCAAAGGTCAAGTACGCATAGCCGTTTGCACAATTGAATGCTTTGTCAGATGCATCAATTCTGTTATAATAATGCATCTTAGAACAAACGTATTCTGTAAATAGATAATGACTCCACTGAAAAAAGTCCGACTTCTGTAGAATTTGTTATTCGCTACCACTGGTA
>JBCCFC010000657.1:0-7619 GCA_039029935.1 Chloroflexota bacterium | reverse complement strand
CGGTGATAAAAGCATGTTTCTCCACCAGATGGTGCATTTCTGAGCAATTCTTTATGTACATTGTAGGTATTAGAAAAACAAACATTCCATTGGAAGGTAAGTATGATTACCAAGACTTTTTTGGCAGTGATTTTCACCGTTGAGTGTTGTTTTAATTGTACCGGGTTTGCATACACACCCTGCGCCACAGATAATCAATCTGTGATACAGGTGGAAAGTATCGCAGGTTGGCTACCTGCGCCACAGAGAAGCAATCGGTGATACAGAACGGAAAGTATCACAGGTTGGCTACCTGCGCCACAGAGAAGCAATCGGTGATACAGAACGGAAAGCTATCGCAGGTTGATTACCTGCGTCACAGCGTGGGGTCGCATGATATGACACAAAGTATAGCGAAATCGAAATGGGTTCCATTAAAAGTAATGGGTCCATAAACACAAAAGGGGAGAAATAGGTTATGCTATTTCTCCCCTTTTTATGATTTTCGTGTAGCCATGCGTAGCCAGCCACACTGTCAACTAGATTCAATTAACGTGGCTCGCGTGCAAACACCTCATCATACGAGGCCAACATCTGTCCACCCAACCGTTCAGCCATTTGGCGATAGGCAGACCGCCGCATATCCCACGCACTGGACCGCTCAACCTGCTCCAACAAATCACAAAGATGCAGGCAAACCAAGTCGTCGTATTCTTCCTTGGTTAATTCGATTGGCTCCATCGTTTCACGGTTGGCGATGGTATACGTTTCCTTTTGCTGCGTTAATTGGGCATCCAGCGTTTCACGCAACATAAAACAGTTCAGAAAGGCTAATTTTTCGGCGCGCTCGCCAATCATTGACTTGAGTTCATCACGCCGTTCCAGCGGCAGCTTAAAGCCCTGAAACTGTTGCGTACCGTAAATCGAGTGAAAAAGCGCGGCTTCGGCCATTGCTGGATCATCTGTCCAGACACGCATATCATTATAGACACCAATGGCGTGGGCGAGATAGGTTTTCTCGGTATGTGCAATATCCTCAGCCCCGATCTCAATAAAATAATTTGTCAGCGTTTTGAAACGGTTTGGCATGGTACTAGTCTCCTCTTATGACTTGTGCAGACACGATTCTAATACAAAAGGGTGCAAATGTAGAAATCTGTTCTATCCCCTCTTTGGAAAATCTCTGCGTCCTCTGCGCTCTCTGCGGTTAGTCTTTTACTTAATCGCCACAAATGACACAAAATTATGTAAACGAATTAGCGAATCGACAGCGGTAAATCCGCTCCTCTTTAACATATCAACTTGCTCGTCATATGTCAAGGGGACCAAAACATTCTCTAATGCCTCTTTTTTACGTTCGATTTCACTTTTCGCATAGCCGTTAGAAGCTTTAAACAATTCATAGTGCTGGGTTGCGGTTTCTTGAAAACGAGGATGGGCAGACTGCACCTTTTCGCTCATAAAAAGCAATCCATTGGGTTCAAGCCCTGTATAAATTTTTTTGAGCAATTGTTGTCGTTGCTCAAGGGGTAAAAATTGTAAAGTGTAGTTCATCACAACAACGCTGCTGCCTGCAAAAGAACAGGACAGCGCATCTTTGCACCATAGTTCAACCGCGAAATGCTTGCGTGTGTCTGCCAGCTTTTGCTCGGCTTCTGTCAGCATAGCTGCGGCATTATCAATGCCAATCAATGTCGCTTGCGGTTTGTCTGCATTGTTTGTATTGTGTGTCGTGTGTGTTGTATGTGTATTGTATAAAAATCGACCGATGAGTTCAAGCAGCGTTCCCGTCGAACAGCCAATGTCGATGATGCTTGTGTTGGGTTGGTGATAAGCACATGCCCACTGTGCGGCACAGGCCATCACCTCTTTATAGAGTGGCACCGAGCGCGAAACCATATCGTCAAAAACCTGCACAACCTCTTCGTTAAAGACAAAGGGCTTAGGCCAAGGGCCTTTGGCATATAAATCATCTTTGGCTGACTGTAAATAGAGTTGCATTTAAAAACTTAGATAAAAATCTCTGGTCATGTCGATGAATGTCGATGAATAGATATGTCTGGAGTGTTCCAAGACCATTGTCTCACCCTCTCGCGTGTCACCTGCACTATCTGCTGTTCTGTCTGTATGAGGCATGGGTTTCATCAGTTCCAGCATGACCCGTTTGGCTGGTGTATTGGGTTTGGGTTTCACGGCCAGTTTGCGGGTACAAAGATACCCCCTTCGCTCGCCTTCCCGCTGAAAATAGTCAGCGATTTTGGTCGGGTAGATTACACACAGACGGCCACCGTCATTGAGCAGAGGCTCCATTGTATCGAGTAGGTCGGTTGTTGTGAGAATGTCAGCGTGGCGTGCCATTGTGCGCTCTAGGCTTGGCGACCACATGGCATTTTCAAAAAACGGCGGGTTCGAGACAATCAAATCATAGGTTGTTTGACATACGTCGAGATAGCTTTGCAGGCTACACGCATGCACATGAATTTGGTCTCCCCACGGTGATTTTGCCATATTTTCGCTGGCCTGTTTCGCTGCCGTCGATTCAATCTCAATGGCGTCAATCATAAACGTTGGGTTGTTTCCGTCCATGCTAGCAGTAGGATGCGTGTTCAGTTTTTGCGCCAACATCAAGGCGATTAACCCTGTACCTGTGCCGATATCCAACACTGTTTTGATGTCACTAATATCCGTCCATGCCCCCAACAAAACGCCATCTGTACTGACCTTCATGGCACATTGGTCTTGTTCAATGGTGAATTGTTTGAACTCAAAAGTTTCGCTTGCCATAGTTCCCTTATATAGTTAGGGCCATCGCCAAACGTGAAAATTTATGGTGCGGGCGACCGCAAGGGTACGCCCCTACGCCATGACGAAGAGCCTTGATTTTATATTACTTACTTTGCAAGAGCGATCCTGGAACCGCTTTTTTAACCCATCCACTGGTAAATAGTTGTTGGTCTTGGGGCTGTGTGATCAGCGTTCCATCTAAGCTACGAAAATGTAGATCAGAGGGCAACATTAATGTCTCTCCTGTTGATAGTAGAATACATCCGGCCTGTTCAATCTCAAAGTTTTGTAATGCCTGAAAAACAATATAACGGCCATTTTCAATGGCAACAATTTCGGCCAGCACGGATTCATCACGATAGGCATAGCGCTTGGATTTGAGACGGCCAAATTGGGCCGTAGTCTTATTGGTCCGGAAGAAGGGCGCACGCGTGGGTCGTTGCCATTGGCGACGTAACTTTTGTGGCTGTTCATGCATTGCTGCATAGACCACATCAATGTCTGTTGCCGCATCTCCGGCTGTACTCAAATGACGCACATCCAGCCGTACCATGTGTAATCCAGCCTCCGCCAATTTATCCAAGCGATCCAGAATAAACTGATCTTTGTCCAGAAACATAAACGTGCCATGTGGCGTTTCCACGGTCGGGAAGAGACGGTCATGATGCTTCTCAGTGATGACGGCTGTTTCAATGTGCTGTATAGCTTTCTGCCCTATCGTTTCCTGTGCTGTATCTTTTTGTGCTGCATCTTCCTGTGTTAGGACATGTTGCGCCAAAAGTGAGCGCGGTGAATAAAACAATAGAATCCGTCCAACCCCAAGCACTTCACAGCCTACAGGCAATGTTTGCGCATAGTCAACCAGCTTCTCTTCCGGCAACTCAATGGACAGTACCAAGCGGTCCAGCGCATCACCAAAAAAGTCACACCACCCCTGTAACGAGTGAATATTGTGATTCCCCGTCTCCATCAGCAGTTGAATTGGCAATGCCGGGTAATGCGCTAGCAGCCAATGAGCAACACCCATGTCGCTGACGCGCACGGCTGCAAATTGACGTAAATCCCACGCATCTAGTTCCCCACAAACAGCCACCATCACCTGCTCAGGCATCAGCGCATCCCACACCAACACCGGGCGCAATCCTGCCTGACGAGCCTCCTCTGCCAATCGCCACGCCGCCGCCAACGACAGCGTCCCCTCTCGCGCCAACAACACAGGCTCAATCAACACCTCGGTCAGCCTATCCAGCCCCACACAACGTCTAATATCCTCACTCGATGATACAAATGTGTTAAAATTCACTCAGAATCCTTTTAAAAGGTTGAAAGGTTGAAAGGTTGAATAGTTGAATAGTTGAAAGGTTGAAGGGTTGAAAGGTTGAAAAGTTGAAGCAAGTGAACTCTGTCACCATCACACCATCACACCCCCACACCATCACACCATCACACTCCCACACCATCACACCCCCACACCATCACACCCAACATCCTACACCCGTTCCGCCATGCGCACAACGTTCATACGTTTCACTTTGTCTAGTTCATCCGTCTTGGGCAAACAGGCCACGCTGTCTTGGCGCATATGTTGAATCGGCTCACCGACAATGTTAAAAAGTTGGTCTACCTGCCAGCGAATGGGCTTCTGTTGAAAGGGCAATATCTCGATGTGATCACCAATCGAGAGGGGCATGGCTGTCCGCATCACCAACCGATCTGGCGTGGTGTCCAGCACAATGCCCGTGTATTGATAGTTGCCGCGATTGATGCCATCGAGCTTGCCATACACAGAATCTGGTCCGGCAGGGGACTCAAGTGAGGCTGATGTGTAATCACGATGAGGAACGGCTTGGAGATCGTGGGCGATAGCTTGCATGAGTGTGGGTGAAATTGTCCGTTTCGCGTAGCCATCAATAAGCTGACGATAGGCTTTGCAGGTTGATGCCACATAGAATGATGACTTCATGCGCCCTTCAATCTTGAGCGAGCAGATGCCCTCATCAAAAAATTCGCCAATGTGATCGATGCCCCATAGGTCTTTGGAGGACATAAAGGTGATGCCTTTTTTCTCCTCCTCAACCTGCAATGGTTTCGCCCCCTCAATTTCATAGGGGAAACGACACGACTGCGAACACCCACCACGATTGGAATCACGTCCAGCGGTAAAGTTGGAGATGGTGCAATGTCCAGAGTAGGACATGCACATGGCCCCATGCACAAACATTTCGATTTCAATACCCGCCTCGCGTTGGATTTTACCCGCTTCAGCCACGCTCAACTCACGCCCCACAATCAAGCGCTTGGCCCCCATCTTTTTCCACAGATGAGCGGCATGAACATTGAGGCAGGAGGCTTGGGTGGAGACATGGACATTGAGATTGGAACTGGCGCGTACAATCTTCATCACCCCCAAGTCGGAGACAATCACGGCGTCAACGCCAATGGATTCCAAGAAGCCACAATAGGATGCTAGCCCGGCAAAGTCATCATCATGTAAAAAGGCGTTGAGGGTGACATAGAGTTTGGCATCGTGATTGTGGGCAAATGCCGCTGCCTTGGCGAGTTCCGTATCGGTGAAGTTATCCGCACGCGCACGCAATCCATATTTCTGCCCACCGACATAGACGGCATTGGCCCCATAGCCCACCGCTACCTGGAGCCGTTCGAGGTTTTTGGCTGGGGTTAGTAATTCTGGCTTTTGTTTAAACAGTTGTTGATTCATGATTTAAGTGAAAATGTTATGGTAACATTTATTCTCGTTCAGTTAGTACGCCTCGTGCGGGTCGAGATCACGAGCCTGACCCGCACGTAACCCAGAGGGTTCCCCACTAACTGAACGGCAATGCGTTACCCTCGATTTAGCCTGCACGATAGGATCATTTGTTCTGATAAAAATTGGACACAAAATAGAAACCTATTTTACAATGAATAGGACAGGTTCAATGATACCTGTACATGGTCAAACCTGCAAACCAAACAGTGGAATAATAGAAATAAGGAGAATGAAATGTCTACTCTATCAACAGAAAGTCTACTGACAATCTTGCAATCACAGGGGGTTTTTGGTGTTGTGCAAACGTTGACACAGCAGACGGATACTCAGGCTGTGATGAATGCCTACAATGATCTTGTGGCGCATCTCTACTGGAAGGCAAAGAATGTTGCTGCCCTGACCACGTTGGGGATCGCGGGTATTCAGCATGGGTTAGCAGCCGTTGTTGCGACCGATGACAGCGAATCTGCGACCACACTCAAGAGCGGCGTCAAAACATTGGCCTACAATTTGGCCTCATATACATGGCCGGGATGGGATGAGCCGGGCATTACGCTGGGGCGGACTGAGGTGCTGATTGGTCTGGATGCTGCGCGCCTCTGTCTATCGCTATCAGAAGAACTCAACCAGCCCGAACTACCACGTAGCCGAACACACTGGCTTGTGGGAACGGCATTGATGGCGGCTGCTTCGTGGGCGGTTGATGAGGTTGCGCAAGATAACCTTGTGCAGGCACTTGAGCATTTTTCATCCGCTGTGACATTGGCAAATGGCGTGAATGAGCGCGGTGATGCCTTGCTGTCACAAGGGTTTGAGACATTGACAAGACTGCTGATGAACCCTGATGATAATGACGCCAAGGCTGAATTGGTGGAGGTGAAGGTGCAGTTGAGTGAACTGGAACAGAGCGAGTTCTATATTGGACAGATTGATACTGCTGTGCGCGTTTTTGGTGTGGATGTCTGATGCCTGTTGGACCAATCTGGTGGTCTTGATACGCCCTCATTCCCTAAATTTTTTCCCACACAACACGTTCAAATCCAACGCCCACTACTGCAAAGGAGCGTAAACGCAAATCATCCCCATATTTATTGTCCAAGACCTGCACATAATCACCTAGCTGCTCTTTGGCCTCATCCAATGCCCTGCGCACTGCTGGAATCGCCATCAACTCGGTACGAGTCATCCCTTTTATCTCTTTCCCTTTATAGGTCGGTGGGTCACTTTCGTTCCCCTTGCTGATAGAGGGCTTCTCTAGTTGCCCCAACCGTAGCTGTTTAAATTCAAACAATAGATCAACCAATGTATAGTGCCGTTTGCCTGGGCGCACCAGCATCAACAAATCGCCATATCCCCGACGCAATTCCGGCTCCGAGTCGATGACATAGAGATGATTGTGGTAGAGCAGCGTGATGAAGAGCGTTTTTAGCGTCAACTCTTTGAACTGCGGATAATCTCGGTTGCTAAAGATGGACATGTGATTGGCCTCAATAAAGCGACAGAGTGGCTCAATGTCCCCCTTCGTAAAAAGCGCATCAGCGGCAAGTTGTGCTTGACGCAGCGTTCCACTATCCGGTATCGCCATTTTAATGATACGCTCAGCATAGAGATTGCGCATGACTAGATTAGGGATGACCAGTTGTATTTTCCCACTCTGCGTTGCGCCGTCAATGGTTAATGCCCCAAGATAGCAGAGTAATGATGCCATGCGGTCATGCTGCAAATCACCACTCAGCATCTCTGTAACCCCAAACTCTGTGCCAATCTCATCAACGCTGATCTGATTGCCATTTCCTTCTTGATTGAGTGCATTGACCTGTAGCTCTGCACCCGCAGCATAGGATGCTATATAGAGAGTCTTGAAAAAGTAGGCAAAGATGTAGGGTTGTATTTATGTCAAATCTTAAAATTTGACATAAATACAACCCTGCTGAAAGAAAAGACGAAAAAGTCATAAAAAACCGACAAGGCACAAAATAACTTCCATAGAAAATAATACAATCCTATAAAAGAAAGGCATATAAACCCTAATAAAAATTCTAAAAGGTCATGTAAAACTAAGCATGGTGCGCAAGTTTCTCCAGAT
>JBCCFC010000656.1:0-7620 GCA_039029935.1 Chloroflexota bacterium | reverse complement strand
TCCACCTTCAAGCTAAATCCAACGCCTTTCTCGAAAGTGAGCACCCAGGGACGCGGTTCCGGCCGAAATCCGGTAAAGAAGGCTATAGCGGTAGACAGTTTCCGCGCCCTTTGAAGAACCTTACGTGCAGCCTCGCTTTGGAATTCACTGGCCGGCAGCGCCTCGCTAAAATCGACCAGGCGCTGTTGAACGAGCCGAACTGTAGAGAGGTAATCCTTCGGTTCGTAGAGTTGCCCGCCCGAAAAGTTGGCAAGCATGGTGAATATGAGCACCTCTGGGTTTCGCAAAACGTTTCGTCAGGTGATGCACATGCCGCCGTTGCAATATGCCAAGTTGCTCAAGTTGGATCATGCTCAGACCCTCATCCGTGAAGGGAAGAACGCCAGCGAAGCCGGGTATATGGTTGGCTACAATAGCCCCGCACAGTTTAGCCGCGAGTATAAGCGGCATTTTGGCTTTGCCCCATCAGCAACATAGCTATATCACACCAAAGTTAAATGCCAATTGCCCCTCCGAAACGCCCCTTCTTCCCTCCATCTGTAACCGCTTTTCATAGGGAATGAAGCTACTTTCCCACACAGGCATATGCTGACCATTAAACAGATTCTCACCAGCAAGCCAACGCTCCCACCATTCATAGAGTGATGCAGCTTCCAGACGAAAACTCTTACGATAGTCGTATCGTAACTCATCCGTATACTGGGCATCCTGTTCGTGGTTTCGCCAATGTTCCTCGTTTGCAAGCCAACGTTCCCACCAATCATCCGCGTTGGACATCATTGATGGGTCATCTCTCCAATCCACCACATACTCCATCCACTGCTGCCACCAGTCTACAGAAGTTTCTGGACGAAAATAATCGCGCCAATCGCGTTGCAGAAGACATCGGCTGTAATGAGGATCATATCGTATCACGGGGAGTTGCGGCGAACTGCAATCCACACATGAAACAATGGCACAGCCCCAGTTGACAAAGGCCAATAATTCGGGCGGCCAATAGTGTTCTATATCGTTTTCGCCTTCTTTTCGCCACGTAACATTATACTCAATCAAATGAAAATCGGATGTCTTAGTCTGCACAACAGGGAATGTTCCGGGACCGACCTCCCCACCGCCAACAACCCGATACAATGCAGTAATGAATGGTCCTGGATCATACCCTAATTGGTCAACAACCTCTGACCAATGGCCCTGGCTGATAACAGGTAAGGGGCAGTCTGGATATGCAAATTCATAATGCCTGCACGGTTTTTCTGTTGCCGACTCAACACAATGAAACGCAAGCGTCCGCTCAATCAATGTTTCCCAATGCTGTGTGTACATCTCGTTTGAATCCTCATTTTGAATGGTATTGACAGCAATAATCATAATGAAGATAGTATAAGCGAACATTTGTCTTTATTCAAATTGCGTTTCAGATTGAGTAAATGAATATCCTTTGATAAAATACAAATGCAGTTTAATTTTTGAAGATACATGTTTCACAATGAAAAGAGAAAAAACATGCAAACATATACAACACTAATTTCAACAAACGCCCTCGCTGACCTGCTTGCCTCATCGAATGGCAACGTCGCCGTTGTAGACTGCCGCTTTGCACTAGATGACACCGCACAAGGTCGGCAGCATTATTTGGCAGGTCACATTCCAGGGGCAGTTTACGCGCACTTGGATGAAGACCTCTCTGGACCGATCATCACGGGAGAGACTGGGCGACATCCACTGCCCAGCGTTGAGGCATTTGTGGAGACACTTTCCTCTTGGGGCATTGATAGCCATACCCAAGTGGTAGCCTATGACAGCGCAGGTGGTCTGTATGCGGGGCGGCTCTGGTGGATGCTGCGTTGGCTAGGGCATGACGCGGTGGCGTTGCTGGATGGTGACTGGCGGCAGTGGGTGAAAGAGGAGCGTCCGACGGTTGCAGGCGAAGAAACGCGTACTGCAAGCACTTTTGTGGCACAGGTACGCGAGGAAATGGTTGCCAGCGTCGATGACGTCATTGCCAATTTAGAGACAAACGCGTATCAACTGTTTGATGCACGAGATGAAGGCCGTTTCCGTGGTGAGCCTAGCCCAAGGGACCCTGTGTCAGGCCATATTCCTGGCGCAAAATCAGCCTTCTTTGCACACAATCTTACCAGCGATGGTCACTGGCAGTCCGCAGATGCGTTGAAAGCGCGCTTTGACACATTACTTGATGGGCAATCTACCGACGAGACCATCTTTTACTGTGGCTCTGGTGTCAGTGCTGCCCATAACTTGCTGGCATTGGAACACATCGGCTATACTGGCGCAAAGCTCTATGTTGGCTCATGGAGTGACTGGATTAATGATAGAAGCCGTCCCGTTGAGAAGAGTGTTGGGGTGTGAGGGTGTGAGGGTGTGATAGTGTGAGGGTGTGATAGTGTGAGGGTGTGATAGTGTGATAGTGTGAGGGTGTGATAGTGTGGGGGGGACAGGGTGAGTGTGTGACCTCTTCAACCTTTCAACTTTCAACTCTTCAACCTTTCAACCCTTCTAAACATAAGTGGAGAATCATACATGGAACGATTATTTTTTATGCTTGCCAGCATCTTTGGTGGCTTGGGTGTTGCCATTGGTGCATTTGGGGCACATGCTTTGGAATCACGTGTGAGTGCGGACCTGCTGGAGACGTTTGAGACAGGCGTCCGCTATCACTTTTATCATGCATTGGCATTGGTTGCCGTTGTGGTTGCCATCAACCGCTGGCCGGAGTCCAATCTACCCGTCATTGCTGGCTGGTGCTTTGTCGCGGGTATCATCATTTTTTCAGGCAGTCTCTATACACTGTCGCTCACAGGCATCCGTATCCTTGGTGCCATTACACCGATTGGTGGCGTGGCCTTTATTGCGGGTTGGGTCTGTTTGGTATTGGCGGCAGCAAATAATTAACGCATTCCCCGACAGTGAAGTCGTGCATGTCGGGTCATGAAAATAAGGAACAATCAATGAATGTACTTGTGACAGGTGGTGCTGGGTTTATTGGCAGTCATGTTGTGGATGCGTTGATCGCGGCGGGGCATCGTGTCGTGATCGTAGATACATTGCGCACAGGACATCGCGCTAATGTGCCTGCGGAAGCGACGCTCTATGAAGTTGACATTCGTGACAAAGAGGCACTTGACAAGATTTTTGTCGATGAAAAGATTGAGGCAATTTCACATCAGGCAGCACTTGCCAATGTCCGCGAGAGCATGTCAAATCCACAGGAATATGCCGAAGTCAATGTGATGGGGACACTCAATCTGTTGGAGTTGGCGCGTATACACAACTGTCAAAAGATTGTTTTTGCCAGCACTGGTGGAGCGGTCTATGGCGAAGGCCATAGTGAAACCGAAGAGAAATTGCCTTTTAGTGAGAGCAGTTGGCCGCAACCCAAAGACAACTATGGCGCAACCAAACTGAGCATGGAGTATCACTTTGATCTCTATCATCAAAACTATGGCTTGCCCTATGTGGCATTACGCTACCCCAATGTCTATGGTCCACGTCAAGATAGCAAGGGCGAGGCTGGTGTTGTGGCAATTTTTACGGGGGCGATGCTCAATGGTCAGCCTACCAAGATTACAGGCGACGGCAAGCAGACGCGTGACTTCATCTATGTTGGTGACATTGCCCGCGCCAATGTGTTGGCACTGGAGAGCGATGCAACGGGCATCTTCAACGTGGGCACAGGTGTCCCCACAGATATCAATATGGTCCACGAAGTGTTGAGCGATGTCATCGCCTATGAACTAGAGGTCGAATATATTGAGCGACCTGTGGGTGAAGTCCTCGCCACCTATCTGGATAGCAGCAAAGCGAAGGATGAGCTAGGTTGGGAAGCTGAGGTTAGCTTGTTGGAGGGATTGAGCAATACGGCACAGTGGTTCCAGCAGGAGAAGATGAAGGGGTGAGTGGGTGAAGGGGTGAGTGGGTGAAGGGGTGAGTGAGTTTACTCAGTTGTTGTTAATTATCCATGTTTCGGGGTGGGTTATCATACCAACTATTGTGCCGATGATATCGTGGTATTCGGCATAGATGATGCGGGTATCCTTGTCATCCAAGTAGCCGCTCTTGACTGCAAATTCAAGCCATACTTGCGTTTCTGCGGCTTCGGCTTCACAATCAGAAAGTTTACTGATAAATGCTTTTTCATATCGTCGTTTTCGCCATGCCTCAGCTAGATTGGCGCATACAGATCGTGAGGAACGACGAATTTGATCCGTCAACGAATACCGTTCCTCAACAGGGAACGATTTGGATAGTTCAAATATCTGCATCGCCGCATCAAACGCTCGGCGATACACAAACAACTCGGTATGAAGCCGAATCCTCTTATCACTCATTGTAAACTTGTTGTTCTGTTTCGCTTCTGACACTCCTTCACTCCTTCACTCCTTCACCCCTTCACCCTGTCACCCACTCACCTTGTCACCCCCTCACCTTGTCACAGATCGGCAATGTAAAGGAAAATGTTGTGCCATCCCCTTTCTTACTTTTAACCATAATGTCTCCACCATGCTTGCTTACAAACTCGTGACACAGGATCAGCCCCAACCCTGTGCCGCTTTCGCCAGACGTACCGTTGGTGCTTTGCATCGTGTCAATACGAAAGAGCCGATTGCATTGGTCTTCGGTCATGCCGACGCCTGTGTCGGTGACGGTGCTTTCGACCTGACCATCTTTTGGCTGTGTCGCAACCGTGATACGGCCACCTTTGGGTGTAAACTTGATGGCATTAGAGATCAGATTACGATAGATCGTATGCACCATATTGGTGTCAGCATAGACCATTGTGCCATGATCAACCGTATAGTCGAGCGTGATATTCTTCTGCGCGGCATTGTGTTGCAATAGGCTGACCGTTGCACCGACAATTTGGTTCAGGTCTACTTCTTGTGGTTGGAATTCAATTTGTTCACGCTGGATACGTGCCCATTGCAGCAGGTTTTCGAGGAGGTTGAATGTGTTCTCGGCCGATTCATTGAGTAGCTTGCCAAAGGTTGTCACCTGTTCTGCATCCATCTCGCCACCTTCCTCGGCAAACATACTGGATACACCCAACAGGACAGAGAATGCACCGCGCAGATCGTGGGCGATGATGGAGAAGAACTTATCTTTGGTGGCGTTTAACTCGCGCAGGGCTTGTTTTTGGTGTTGAATGGTGAGGTGCGCCGTGATGCGCGAGAGGACTTCTTCTTGCTGGAAAGGCTTGGTGACATAATCAACCGCACCCACCTCAAACGCTTTGACTTTATCGGCTGTGTCCGAGAGTGCCGTCATGAAGATGACGGGAATGTCCTGCGTTTTTTCATTTTGCTTGAGTTGCCGACAGGTTTCAAACCCATCGATCCCCGGCATCATCACATCCAGCAAAATTAAATCAGGCTCTTGTCCAGGTTTAAATCGATCCAGTTGTTTCAAGGCACGATCACCACTGGTGGCAATCAGCGTTTTAAAGCCCAAACTCTTCAAATAGTCGAGAAGGACACGCAGATTTGTTGGATTGTCGTCTACAATCAAGATCGTTGATTGACTAAATTGAGGCAGTGTTGTTGTTTCGTTATCCATAAGTCTCTTTTATAGGTTACATATATTCTTCAAGCATATCTTGAATCTCATCAAGACGGAATTCTTCGGCCAATGTGCGAACCGTTTGAATAAAGGGGCTATGCCCAGGATACATCGATTCGATTGCTGTTAAGGCCGCTTGCAGGCCATCCACATCGCCGATCATAATAAAATCATAAAGTTCTTCCACCGTTTGAATCGGTAATGGAGGCAGTCCCTCACCTGATGCATCCACATCTCCATGTTCAATATCTACAAAAATATTATTGTTCTTATGATCAATCAGTGAGTCCTCTGCATCCTCATGGGTGTCATAGATCCATGTTAAGCCCAAATATTTTTCGATGATCTCAAGCAGTTCGTCAATATCGACGGGCTTGGCAACATAGTCATTACAGCCGACAACACGGCTCTGCTCTTTGGTCATCTCAAAGACACTGGCCGAAACGGCAATAACTGTGACACCTGTCAGCTCAACGTATTTGCGGATTTGACGGGTTGCCTCAAATCCATCCATGACAGGCATGACCAAATCCATCAGAATCAGGTCGGGCTTAAAGGCTAAGGCCGTGTTGACGGCTTCATAGCCATTTACTGCATGTTCAACCGTAAACCCCATTGGGGCCAGCAAATCGGAAAGAATCGTGCGATTGGCCTGCTTGTCATCGGCAATCAGAATTTTGCGTACCGGACCTTCGTAGCCAATAATCCGTTGCTGTATATAGTCGGATGTGGTCCCCTTCCAATCAATTTCCGGCAGATCAATCTCAAACGAGAAGGTGCTGCCCTCACCAAGCGTACTCTCTACATGGAGGTCGCCACCCATCATCTGTACCAAGCGACGGCTGATGGCAAGACCAAGCCCTGTCCCCTCCTGTTGCATTTCCTTGGTGCCCGTTTGACGGAAAGGCAGGAAAATTTCGTCCAGCTTATCGGCGGGAATCCCCATACCCGTATCTTTGACCTGAAAACAAAGTCTGCTTGTCTTTCCTGCCCCTTGCTCACCCTCCGGCTCTTTGCGGGTGAGAATAAATTGCACACCACCTTGCTCGGTAAACTTGATGGCATTACTCAACAAATTGAGGATGACCTGTCGCAACCGCTTTTCATCCGCCACCACGCCCGTTGGTAGATCAGAGAGCGGCTCATAGGTATATGAAATCCCTTTTTGCTGGGCGCGAACACGGTTTATCTCGTTGATAACGTTAATGAACTCACCAAAATGAACCTCGCTGGGCATCAACTCCATTTTTTCGGCTTCAATTTTAGAAATGTCCAAAATGTCATTGATTAGCGTCAACAGATGCTCACCACTACGATGAATAACAGTGATGGCTTCTTGGTGTTTTTGCGTCAACTCTTTGCTCCGACTCAGCAGTTGTGTATAGCCCAAGATACCATTCAGTGGTGTACGTAGTTCATGGCTCATGTTTGCCAAAAAACTACTCTTGGCCTTGTTGGCGGCTTCTGCGGCCTCTTTGGCTTGAGCCAGTTCCGCAGTACGCTCCTCAACCACTTCCTCCAAACTCTCGGTCAAAGTTTGGAGTTCTTGGTTGGCATAAAAAAGCTCGCGCGTCTTCTCCTCGGCCAAACGCTCGGCTTCTTTACGCGCCAACCGTTCACGCTCCAAACGCCGTTTGTACCGAGCCTCAATCACCTCAATTTGTTGACGTTCTTCGTTTGACAAGTCTACTTCCTATGTTTCTACGCTGTTTTCTCTTCATCTTATAGGAAAATTTTCCAAAAAAGGAAGACTTCCCCACACATTAGCCATCAGTATACCACAATTAGCTAAATAATATCTTACGAAAAATAGCCGATTCGTCGTAGGTCTTTCGTAGCAGTGAAGAGTGAAGAGTGAAGAGTGATTAGTGATTAGTGATTAGTGAGTGGTTATATAACTCACCCACTCACCGTGTCACCCACTCACCGTGTCACCCACTCACCGTGTCACCCACTCACCTTGGTTAGTGTAAATTGTGCGGATGTACCCGCGCCATCGGATAGATCAACCATTTCGACGGTCAGGTTCTCGTTAAAATATTC
>JBCCFC010000655.1:0-7624 GCA_039029935.1 Chloroflexota bacterium | reverse complement strand
TGTTTCGATCTCTCGTGTGAGCTCTAAAAATCATCGCCAGTCAGACACTCATTTTGGTTTTCCAGATCCTCCGGGTTCAATCACCTGAAAATGCCGCAAGGTCTTTGTCAAACTCGCCTCATCCGTAAACAGCATTCCCTGTTCTTGCATAAACGTTCTCGCTGGTTCGGTAAAGCCTCCCCGCGCATGGAACCAACAGACAACCTCATCATGTCCTTTATCATCGGCCAAATGCTGCGTCGCTTCCCAGAAATGGACAACGACGGGTTTACTCACTGGGTCCGGCCAGTTCTTGACCTCAACAACCCAAGGCAATGCGTCGGGGTCTGTAGGAAGCGCATAGATATCAATTTGGAATGGTTTTGGTGCGCCTTCGGGCTTAACCGTTGTGTCAAAGAGACGGAAAATACGGCTTAATTTAATTTTCCCGGGTCGGTTGAAATGGTCGGCCCCTTCAATCAACTGGTTTTTGAAGTGATGTGCCATAAACTTTTTGATAAAGACCTCAGCCACATGACCGACCCAGTATTTGAGTTCACCCTGCAGTTTCCCAATCATCTCTTCCTGCGCAATAATGGTCCGTTCAGCTAGTGCCGCCTCCATCTGTGCAATAGACTCTTTGCGCTTTAGTCGTTCAATTTCCCACCCATACTTGATCTTCAGCATCCACGCCAACATCGGGTCTGACAGCCCACCATAAAACTGATCGCTCTCCTCTCGCACCAAATCACACCAGATAAGCCGTTGCAGGGTATCATTGGCCTCTACAACCGTCATGGGCAGACCCAAATCCTCGACTAATTGCTCAACATGCACTTCGTCGTCCGCATCACCTGCATATTGGGTCAGATAGACAATCATCTTGCGTGCATGGGGCAAATTCAAAGCATCCATATGTTGCAGGAAATGATGCATCCAAAATCGATGGATAAGGCCAGCTTTGTTCTCGACCTCAAAGGTCAACGTCTTCTTTACCCCTTCTTCGCTGGTGAGGTCACGTTGTCTATACCGGCTGTGGAAGAGACACCAGATGTAGTATGGGTGTCCATCCACCAAACGACTGATGATATAGGTTAACTCCAGTTCAATTTCGATGTTAAATAGTTTGGCATATTTGACAACGAGTTCAGCCGCACCGGACATGGGCAGCCGCTCAATATACTCCACATTCACACGTCCCAACATCGCACCCGTTAAGGCTACCTGCGTAAGCTCCGTCACCTGTGACCCTGCAACCAGCATTGGCGCACGTGATGACTCTGCTGCTGCGGAAAATGTGTCTGTGTAGTGTTCACAGTGGCGGGTACATTCTTCATCATAGTAGAGTACTTGATTGAGCCGTTGGAATTCGTCAAACATGACGATAACGTTTAACCCAGTTTCAATCGAAAAACGATGGGGTAAGTCCTGTAGCACCCTATCAATTTTTAGGGAATCAATCATATTTGTGTCGTTTTGCCACCAATCAATCCATTGCATAACAACTGGCTCGTTGTGCTTTTCCGCGATTGTATACAGATACGTAAAAGACAACTTTTGGTCAAAAGCTAACAAAGCATCCTGTGTACGATAGGCCAAGTATTGCTGTAAAAATGCATGCAGATAGAGAACCGCCAACTTCTTCATCCATATCTTATGAATGCCATCGTGGAGTTCAAAATAAAAGGGCATCACATCCGTACGCTCCTTAAAGAGACGGTTATAGAATCGCTCCATGATGGCAGTTTTGCCATAGCGTCGATGGGACACCAAGCCTTGGCTACGCCCCACTTTGCGCGCAACCATATCGGCCCATTGCATGAGTTCATCCATCTCGCGGTCGCGATCTGTAAAGATATCTAACCCCACCCGCTCTGCAATCGGGTCTTGTTGTTCTGGATATTGTTCATACGCTGACATTGGTTTCACTCCTCGTTAAAGTTGCAGGTTGCAGGGTTGATAGAGCTATCGGCTCATCATGCCTCACTTTTTTTACAGACCCATTGCCACAGATAATCCAATTCAGCTTTGCGATTGACAAACCAACCGCTGGCAGGCTCGCGTAGGGGTGAGTCGGGATATTGTTTGCGCCAGCTATTCATCGTATACCCCTGAACTCTATCATCGTTTCTATCTCAATCTTACTATGTTTTTAGTTTTACTAAATACTCTGGAATGACTAGCCAAAGCTGAAAACATAGTGAACCTAACGACTCTCCTCTTCATCAAACCACCGTTTACCATAGGGGATCCCTGTCTCAAACACCTGAAACGCATCATCCTGCGGCTGATAGCCGACAATCTCTTTGGTCGACGTGATATCCATACGCTTAAATCGATTATCCGACACGGCGTGCAAAATGGCAAACTGTATATCCGGACGTTCAATACAGCACACAAAGAGATGTGTCATATCGCGCTCGCTGACATACGCGCTGAGACGGCGACCATCATACACATCCATTGGCTGGTTGCCACCAAATGCACCCACACGCACAGCGATGCTCGACAATCCTTCTGCATAGGCATAGTGATGCGCCATTGCTTCGCCCATCGCCTTGCACACGGCATAGAGGTTGCGCGGTTTGATGGGGGACTGAGGCGTTGGTTGCACATCCAACGGGTAGCCCTCAATCACTTGGATGCTACTGGCAAAGATGATGCGCTGACAGCCTTGGTCCTTGGCAGCTTGGAACATGTTATACATGGCTTTGACATTGTTGTCGAGCAGCGAGCCGTAGAAGTCGGCAGCGGGTGATGGGTCTGCCGCCAGATGTAGCACCGTGTCAATACCTGTACAAACACGCTGACAGGCATCCATGTCCACCAAATTGGCCTCAACGATTTCATAGTTAGGGGCAGGAACCAATCTACTGATGTCTCGATCCACCAACCGCAGATCATAATGCTCACCCGCGTAGCGTAAAAATGCAGACCCCACTTTCCCGCTTGCGCCTGTCAGTAATACCTTTCTCATACCTATCTCCATCAATTAAAATGGGACGCGGACGAGTGCGGATAAGCGGGAAAGTTTTAAGTTTTTGTCCGCGTTCATCTGCGCTTGTCCGCGTCCTATCTCTTACTGTCGCAAGAATTTATCCAGACCACCCAAGTCGCTCATCAGCCAGTATCGCTCCTTGCCAAACAATTGGGTCCAATCTTTGGTTTTCAACAGCGTTGCCACATCATCGGCCAATTGTGTCCACTGTTTCGATGTTGACAACCCCAACATTTCTTCTGCCGCCTTCACAGGGCTAGCGAGTACAGAATCGTCATCAGCGGTTACGGTGATAGTCTGAACTGTGCCATCTGTAGGCAATTCGGCCAATTCACAGGCCATCTCAACGGCCACCTGAAAATCACCCACCGCATCAATCAAGCCCAATTCTAGTGCTTGCGAACCCGTCCACACACGTCCATGACAAATTTCATCCAAGCCATCAAAATCAAGCCCTCGACTATCGGCAACGCGTTGTTTGAATTCTTTGTAGGTGTGTTCAATGCCTGTTTCAACCAATTTGGTGCGCTGTTCATCGCTCCACTTACCGCTAGAGGTATAGATGCCTGCATTTTCGCCCCGTTGGAGAACCTCTTCGGTCGCCCCGATACGTTCATAGATGCCACTGGTGGCAGGCTTGGCGGTGACGACACCGATGCTGCCTGTGAGGGTGGAACCCTGTGCCACAATCTTGCGTCCCGGTGTGGCAATATAATAGCCACCGCTGGCGGCGACTGTCCCCATATAAATGACAAGCGGTTTTTCCTCGTCCAGCAATTTAAGTTCGCGCCAAATCAGATCACTGGCAAGCGCAGAGCCACCGGGCGAATCGACATGCAGGATGACCGCGCCCAACATGGGGTTTTCACGCGCTGCACGAATGACCTGTTGCGCGGTTGTGCTACCAATGGTATCTTCACCCGTCAGTGGCATGTCAACAGGATAGGACCGACTTTTACCCACCAAAATTGCACCGGATAAACTGATGACGCCAATGGCTTTGGGTGCTTTCTTTTTGGGATGACGGAACATGAGACCACGCACTTTGCTATAGAGCTTGAGTGACGCCTGTTCCGGTTTTGTCTCGATCTCTGCATCAGCATTCTCATCATCAGGTGTGCCTGTGTCAGGTGTACCTGTGTCAGGTGTGCCTGTGTCAGGTGTGCCTGTGTCAGGTGTGCCTGTGTCAAGTGATTGCGGTGCGAGCAGTTCCGGCAGATTGTCCTCATAGGCAATCTCATCTACCAATCCAGCTTCTTTAGCCTGTGTTGCCGTCAACGGTGCTTGGTCAATCAGCGCACGTACTTGGCTCTCCTCTATGCCACGCCCCTTGCTGATGGTTGCGACCAATTCATCATAGGTGTTGTCGAGCAGCCAGTTCAACTGGTCACGCATGGCATCACTCATATTGTTGCGACCCACCGTATCCATTGCCGTTTTCCAAGGCGCAATTTGGAGAACTTCAAACTCGACACCAATTTTTGCCAGTGTATCCTTCCAAAAGGTCGGGGCAAAGCGAAACCCGAAGACATCCCATGAAGTCAATGGGGCAATCACTACTTTGTCCGCACCGCTGGCGATAAGGTAGGTTGGAATACCGAGTGACTCAATGTAGATGATGACTTCTTTGGATGTGGCTTCGCTGGAAGCACCTTGATGATACTCCGCTGCCCATCCATGAAACCGTTCAAACAGCGCATTCATGCTCTGTGCCTGCGAGAGTCCCATCGAGATACCCTTGCACAGAAAGATGACCCCTCTGGTATCAGGATCGCCTGCAATGCTTTGTAACGTTGTACTGATTTCCTCCAGCGTAATGGGCGGCTTATTGTCTGGTAAATAGTACCACCACCAAGGCTTCTGCGGTGTACGCTCGGTTATTTCACCGCTCAGGACAACCACGGGATAGTCCGGGATGCGGCTGCGAAAGAGACGGCGTTTGGTGTTGGCAATGGCGCAGGTTGTGCGTCGTGATGCACCACCAAGCGTATCACCAATAAATTTACCTGTTGCTGATAATGACTCTTTGAATTGTTTTTTCATTTATGCTACTTCCAATCCTTGTATCTCAAATATGCGCTCTTTCCATTCTGCTGGCAGAGGAATCTTTGTCAAGGCGGTATAATCATAGGCTACTTGGCGATGGTTGGAGATGGCAACCAATCGTTGATGACGTGTGCTGAAAAAGTGGCATTCGACCATAATACGTTCTTGTTCAATCACCCTAGCCCGCGACCCAATCAGCACCGTGTCTGGAAAGGTTACCGGAAAGATATATTTACAATCCTGCCAGCCAAGAATCATGCCCGCCTTTGATTGTGGTGATGAGAAAACCTTTAATTCGTGAAAGAATTGCACCCTCGCTGTCTCCGCCCATCGCAAATAGACGGCGTTGTTGACATGGCGCGCGGCATCCATCTCGCCCCACTGCACTTTGATTTCTGTAATCACGGGAAAGGGCTTGAGTAACGCCTCTATTGGTTTATCTGAATTCATGACAATTTGTTCCTTGTCCGTTGTTCCGCTTATAAGTGAATTTATAAAATATCATGATTTAGACTATTATACTAGCGTGTAGGCAAATCAACCAACAGCATATACAATCAAAGCTGTTCATCAAGGTATGCAGGGAAAAGGAGATAATAAAACCATGAAACGATACGGACAAGTCATCGGCATCAAGCCGGAAAAGCTCGCAGAATATACTGAGGCCCATGCAAATGTGTGGCCCGAAGTGCTGGATATGATCAGCCAGTGCAACATGCGCAACTACTCAATTTATCGCTACAATAATCTGCTCTTTGCCTATTTTGAATATCACGGCGAAGACTTTGAGGCGGATGCGGCAAAGATGGCGGCTCATGCCAAAACACAGGAATGGTGGGATTGGATGATGCCCATGCAAGAGCCAGTAGCCGAACGCGCTGAAGGAGAATGGTGGCACGATATCGAGGAGGTCTTCCATCATGACTAGCCAAGTGGCCTTTGACCCAACCGAGCATCCACATCGTCGCCTCAATATTCTCAGTGGCGACTGGGTACTGGTCTCACCCCATCGCACCAAACGACCTTGGCAGGGACAGGTCGAAAAGCCACCTGCGGACAACCGCCCAGCCCATGATCCCAACTGTTATCTTTGTCCGGGTAATACACGTGCAGGTGGTAAAGAGAATCCCGAGTATGAGACGACTTTTGTCTTTGATAATGATTTTGCGGCGTTGCTGTTGGATGGGCCACAGGACCCTGTTGGCGATGGTAAATTTTTTCAAGCCGAAGCCGAGACTGGCACATGCCGCGTCATCTGCTTTAATCCGCGTCATGACTTAACACTGCCAGAAATGACCGTTGAACAAATTCGTGCCGTTGTTGATGTATGGGCGGCGCAGGTGGTGGATTTGGGCGGCAATCCTGACATCAACTATGTACAGTTGTTTGAAAACAAGGGCGAGGTCATGGGCTGTTCCAATCCACACCCACACGGGCAAGTTTGGTCCAACTATCGCCTACCTCAAGAAGCGGCCAAGGAAGATATTCAACAACGCGCGTACTATCAAGAACATAGTTCGACCTTGCTCATTGATTATCTTGCAGCCGAACTTGAGGCCGAAGAGCGGGTTCTGGTACAGAATGAGCATTGGGTGGCATTGGTTCCCTACTGGGCCGTGTGGCCGTTTGAAACGATGTTGCTGCCTCGTCGCCATGTGACAGAGATGCCTGCACTACGGGATGACGAGCGTGATGCGCTGGCGGACATCCTCAAACGTTTATTAACGCGCTATGATAACCTCTTTGAGACCAGCTTCCCCTATTCAATGGGCTGGCATGGGCAACCAACCGATGGGGGTGAACACCCTCATTGGCAGCTACATGCGCATTTTTATCCACCACTGCTACGTTCTGCAACAGTCAAAAAATTTATGGTTGGCTATGAAATGTTGGCAAATCCTCAGCGCGATATTACAGCAGAACAGGCCGCGGCACGTTTACGGGCGATGAGCGATGTACATTATAAATTAACGTAAGTAATACACTAGAATTTTGGCAATGAATAAGTGATGAGTATGAAGAAGAGCGTTCTATCTACCTGTAAAATTTTTTTATGGATAACAATCGTTTGTTTTCTGATATATTGGGACAACAACTACGTATCTGCTACTATATCTCATAGTGAATCCGACACAAACGCAGCCAGCCTAACCGTCGATATCACAACAACCATTCAAGCCATCAACAAAGACTTTCCTATACCGTTTACTGTCTCTGTCCGCAATAACGGGGATAGGCATTTAAACAATGTCACCGCCCCAGTCTACGCACTGCCACCAATACTGCCACCACTACTGCCACCAAATACGGAAATCATCTCTGATGCCATCATCGCTGGCTGTAACTTTGGCGAACCTGTCTCGCTTGCTGTTGGCGACATTCGTGGCTATTCGTGTGAAGTATCGGGGAATGAACAAGACTTTACGGCTGTTGTGGTGGCACAGGGGGAAACACCTGCTGGGGACGTGATTGAGGCGCGAGATGAGCTATTTCTGGATGTGATTGCGGCAGAAATTGATATTGGCATCAACACAAATACACCCATTATCGTCACCAATGATCCAGTCACGTTTACCATTGCTATCACCAACACAGGCAACT
>JBCCFC010000654.1:0-7626 GCA_039029935.1 Chloroflexota bacterium | reverse complement strand
TTCCATATCAACTCACAGAAAATCTGGAAGCCTACATTCGCCTCAAAGATTCAGATACTATCATTGATTACAACCTGCTCAGTAGTGGTATTCGTAATTTCATTTTCCGCTTAGGTCACATTTATGCACTTTATTTCAATCGTCAAATCAACCGAGGATTTCTATTTTTAGATGAGCCAGAGCAAAGTCTCTACCCAGATTTTCTCTATGACATTATCGAGCGATACCTATCTGTTATCCACAACACACAGATGTTTGTCGCCACCCACAGCGAAATTGTAGCCGCACAGTTCAAGCCAAACGAGCGTATCCGGTTATATTTTGATGATGATAGTGCGGTGTCGTGGCGGCGCGGTATAACGCCAGAAGGAGATGACCCCAATGATGTGCTGCGTACTGATTTTGCTGTACGCAGTCTGTATGGAAAAGAAGGGTTGAGGCAATGGAACCGCTTTCGAGAGTTACGTCGTAAAATCCTAGAGACAGATGACCCTGATAAGAAAATCCCATTGATAGATGAATATATGAAAATTGGCAATGCCTATAACTTTGCACCCAACGAGATACCTGACAATGCGATATCTAGCTAAATCAAACCCATCAAAAATTCTTGAAGAAGGCTGGCGTTATTCAATACCAAGCCATCGTCCTAAAATTCGAGAAGAGCTGCTCAAGGAACAGTATAATTTCTGTGCCTACACAGAGCGGTATATCACACCTATTGATGCTTGCGATATTGAACATTTTGATGAACGAAAGAAAAAGAATATCAATGGTGAAGATGACTATTGGAACTGGTATGCTGTTCACCACTGGATCAACATGCATAAACGTTCAATTACAAACTTTTCACCTATAATGCTGCCTTATGATGACACATTGCCTGAACGAATTCGTTATGTTGATGGAGAATTTCGGGCAATTGATGAAGATGATATTGAGGCACACCATCTAATCGAGTTTCTAGGCTGGAATAACCCTAAAGTTGCAGAGTATCGTGCCAAGGTAATTGCTCGCCACCGAGAAGTTCATCAACTATTTTTTGCTGGTGATGACGAAAAATTCATTGAATACATGAAACAAGACTCTGAAAATCTAAGCTTCATCACCGCATTAGAGGCTGAACTTGGCCTTTCATTCTCATAATACCAAACTACACTTTCACCTCATTTCGTGGTATGATACTCGGATAATTATGTGAGTCGCTATGGGTTAGCGACAAATCAAACAATCATGTCACAATTCAAACAATAAAGATCAATCAAATCAAGAAGTATAATGAAACTATCCTATGCCGCACTATTGTCAGGCATTACGGCACTGACAGCTACACTATTTACAATACTACTAATGCGTTCGGGACTACGGGTGCAGGCCGTGCTGTTGCCACGTCAAGAGTGGCTCTTGGACAATATGGGTGTCTGGGCCATCGGCTGGTGGCTCTGGCTGATTGTCATCTTTGGGTGGATGGTGTTATTGGTCACGCTGATGTGGAGCTATACACCCGCGCACCGCGTCTCGACGATGTTACAGTCAGGGCTGATGATTATTTCAGCGGTATTGCTGATTATTGGCGTTGCAGTGTGGATGAACCTGTTACCGCTGGCAATCAATGATTTGAACCCTGAAAGCATGACCGGGCTAGTGGATATGCTTGCGCTTAGTCTAGTAAACTCTGGGCTGTTTATGGGCGGGCTTGTCACCGCGTGGATCACGTTAGACCTTGCATTGCTTAAGAAACTGCCTTGGCTCTGGCTTGCACCGGGGATAGCTGCTGGCATTCTGGCTGCACCATCGCCCTTTCTTGTGCCACAATGGCCGGAACTATTGGCCCTCAGTGGTGTCTGTTGGCTGGTGTGGTGCGTTCTGCTAATCACGCGTCAGGAAGCACCTGCGCGCTATGATGAATATGACAGTTCATTATTTACCTAATGCCCAAATACATCCTCTTTTGGCATTTTTTTGTAATGGTCAACAACACCTTGAATATAATTTGTTTAATCTCTATCTGACCATTACACTCTTGGCATTCTTTATCGCATCGGGAAGTATAAACCAGTATCACAGATTGGTTATCTGTGACGCAGGTAGCCAACCTGCAATACCGTCCTAATAGTCAAATAGAGCTGTACAAAGAATCGTGTACCGTTCCTATTTGTGTCAAGGTCATCAGACGCAAATAGGGACAGTGCGCTATTTTTTGTTGCGAATTGTCTAATACATGTTTTGTATTGGTAAATTTCATCATTTTATCCATTCATATCTAAAAAACGAGGTCTAGTGACTAAAAACCGTCTTGCCATTGACGTAGGTGGCACATTTGTTGATTTTGTGCTGTTTGATCAGGAAACAGCCTCGATCATTATCGAAAAGGTCCCTTCCTCTGGACACTTAGAAGAACGATTCTTTGAAGGCCAAGAGCGTCTAGGGAGCAACCTAAACGATATCGAGACGATTGTGCATGGCTCAACGATGGTCATCAACACCATTGTGCAGGAGACAGGCGCACATATCGGCCTGATCACCACGCATGGCTTTCGCGATGTGCTGGAGTTGGGGCGTGGCAACCGTGTGGATGTCTATGATCTGTTCTACAAACAGCCACCACCACTGGTTCCCCGCTATCTGCGCTATGAAGTGCCAGAGCGCTTGAGCAGTCGCGGTGAAGTGCTAGAACCGCTCAATGAGGATGCGGCGAGATCGGCTGTGCTGTCACTTAAAGAAGAGGGTGTGGCGGCCATCGCCATCTGTTTTCTTCATGCCTATGTCAACGATGCCCACGAGCGGCGCATGGCCGAAATTGTGGCGGAGGTCTATCCCGACACCAGCGTAACTATCTCGTCGTCGATTGTACGTGAGTGGTTGGAGTACGAGCGGACCTCAACGGCTGTCCTCAATGCCTACACACAGCCACCGATGGCCGCCTACCTGTCAGCACTGGAAGCAGGGTTGGCAGAGCGTGGCTATCAGGGCAGTTTCACAGTAATGCAGTCATCAGGCGGCACAACGTCGAGTAAAATTGCCCAAGCTGCACCCATCCGCACAATTCAATCGGGACCTGCTGGTGGTGTCATCGGTGCGGCAACCTTGGGTAGAACGATTGGACAGCCCAACCTTGTCTCAGCGGATGTCGGTGGTACAACCTTTGACGTGGCCCTAATCGTGGATGGCAACTCGCTGGAGCAGAGCCGCACGGCACTCAACCGTCGTCCGGTGTTGCAACCGACCATCGACATTGTGTCTGTCGGTGCGGGTGGCGGCAGCATTGCGTGGGTCGATGAGGACGGTGGTCTGCAAATTGGGCCACGCAGCGCACAGGCACATCCAGGGCCAGCCTGCTTTGGGCTAGGTGGCGATGAGCCGACGGTGACAGATGCGCAGGTGGTGCTGGGCTATCTCGACCCCAACTATTATCTGGGCAAGCGTATGGTGCTGGATCGAACGGCTGCGGAACGGGCGATTGACGAAAAGGTGGCGCAACCGTTGGGAATCTCGTTGCAGGAAGCCGCACGGGGCATCATCCATCTGACCAACATGAACATGGTGTTGGCGATCCGTCAAGTGACGATTGAACGCGGGCATGACCCCCGTGAATTTGGACTGGTCTGTTTTGGCGGCGGTGGTGCGCTCTTTGCCGCCGCGCTCATGGCCGAGCTGGAGATGCCACAGGCGATTATTCCCGTCAACCCAGCGACCTTCTCGGCGTGGGGTCTACTCAACGCCGATTTCCGCGAGGACTTGGTGCGCACAGGTGTCCAGACGATGGCATTGCTGAAACCAACCGAACTGGCCGCACAGTTTGCCGAGATGGAAGCTGAAGCGAGGACAACGCTCAACGCCAACCAAGTAACCGATGCACAGATTCATTTTGAGCGCATCGCTGAGTGCCGTTACACGGGGCAAATGCATACGGTGCGTGTGCCTGTGCAGGAGAGCGATTTTGTGGACGATGACCTTGCATCCCTAAAAACGCGCTTTGATGCGCAACACGAACTCGCCTATGCCCATGCCCTGCCCACCCATGCGGGCGAAATGGTGGCGTTGCGCTTGGCCGCGCGGGGACAGACACCCAAGCCAGAGATGACGCGGTTGGCGGACATGACTCACACGGTTGAAGCCGCTACCAAGGGCCAGCGTAGGGTGCTGTTTAGCGACAGTACCGAGGCGGTCGATTGTCCGATTTTTGACAGAGCGTTGCTGGTCTCAAACATGGAGATTGCGGGGCCAGCCATCATTGAGGAAGCAACATCAACGACGCTTGTGCCATTAGGACTACACGTGACCATTGATGTATATGGGCATTTGATTCTTCGGAAAATTAGTGGATAGGGTTAGACCTCCGGTAGGTGTCCAACCTGGACACCTACCGGAGGTCGGGTTATACTCCCCACCGCCATTTTTAATTATTTAACTTCGGTGCATGGTACAGCTTATTAAATGTGCTTATAAAATGGGTTAAATCAATCCAGAAGGTGGCATCGTTGTCATCACTTGGTTGTGTCGTTTGCTCTGGGTTGTTGCCGTAAGCACGCTGCGGTGCATTTGGATCATCCATGTACGCCATCCCGGCAAGCCCCCAAGGGTTACGAACCTGAATCTGCCTCTTGCCATCATCCAGTGTTCTTGTTGCAAAAATTGTATAGGCATGCCCTCCATGAATACCATCTTGAACCTGAAAATCCTTTGATGTTCCACCCGTGACCATTGCAGGGTCATGCCGTCCGAGAAGGTCTTTAATATGGTTAAATACAGCAAGGTCCTTATCCGAATAGATACCCGAACCGATATATCCCGAATAGAGACGTTTATCGGCTAAATATGCCATCATATCATGGATCATTGCTGCTGGTAGCTGCTCGTCTTCAAGACAGTCCTGAATCGTGTTTAGTGTTTTTCCGCTAATTTTTACCCTCGTAATAAAGGCTTGCCAGAGATTGACTTTGTTTTGATCGTTACCAAATATTGTATTAAACATCGCTGTTTTTGCATTTACTTCTTTATCCCACATATTTGCTTTGTTACGGTCAAGCATGCTCGAATTTTGATTGACCGTTGGTCTATATCCGGCAGGCCAAGGCAAAAGACGTTGTTTCGGTGAGTTGAAGCTAATGTCTTCGGTGCTGGCTTCCATATCTAATAAATCTTTAAGTGCCTCTTCGCCTGTCCCGCCCTCAATTCCTGCGTAGGTCGTTTTCTTGAAAAGCACATATGCTTTTTCCAAAATTTTGATCCACAACGATCCTCTTGCATAAGGCGCTCTAACACTGCCCAGATTATTAGGTATATTAAAAACAGGATCATTTGTATTGGGGCTAAAAAATGCAGGGACTTCCTTATTGACCGACACAAATTTTTTGTTACCATTTTGATAAAAGCGTACTTTGACACGGTTTCCTAGATCTGTCATTATATCTTTAATCTGTTGGGGGTCGTGGTCCACAATGCTTGCAACCACGGAAAGAAAATAGCAATCACCCAATACGCCCTGTTTGACATGTGCAACTGCTGGGGCCACCGCAAATAGCGGATCGTTTTGCAGTTGGTATCGAATGTCTAAGTTTTGATTTTGGACGTCTTGAGGTATAAGAATATCTGGATTTGCGGGAACGATATATTTTTTGTAAATATACCCTTCCCTGTTCAACTCGACATTTGTACGCTGGTCTACGACTTTGTAGAAAACTTTCACAAACTGTCTTGTGACATCAGTTAGCTCTGGGTCTATGTCCACTTTCGTATTGTCCGGCAGTCTGTCTTTTTCGTTGCCAACAAAAACACCCGCGAAATTTGACCTAAAATTATGGGTGACCACTTGGCTGGGTGCGTCGGCCTTATTCACAATTGCCTTCTCACGAGCGAGTTGAATGATGGGTGTTGATGATTTTTGTGTCTGTGTATTTTGTGTCTGCGTATCTTGTATATGGCGACGATTAATTTTTGGTGCGGTCGTGGTCAAGTGCCTCTGAGCGCGAGCGGTCTGCTGCGCATTGATAGACATTCTATGAACCAACCCTTGCCACGGTTTCGTAGAAGGATGCCCCCGGCCATCGCGTGTGCGCTGGACTTTTAACAGTGATAGGGGTGGCCTCACATTGCCCTGACCCTTTGATACGGATGTATTGTTGTGCCAATTGTTGGTTGATGAATGAGTCAACGACGAATCTGTTGTCTGATTTGACTGGGTTCGTTGATGCGAGCGCGTGAGAAGCGACGTATGTGAGCGTTGCAGCAGGGAACTTGGCTGTCGAGAAAGAAGCTCACTTGGCTGTCGTGACAACCCCGACTCGCCCTCAAGGGACTCTGTTTCTGGCTGGGTTAAGTTGGTTTGTCGGTGAATCTTGCTGTGAAACTGTTTACGTTGCGGTTTACTATGGCCTGAGCTGTTGTTTGTTGCCATATATTGCCTCTCTCACTGATTTTGATGTTCTGTAGATATTGAACAAAAAGTTTAACAACTTTCCTAAGCATTTTATAAAATCAGTAAGGAATAGTCAATATACAGCGCATAATATTACAAATATATACACGTGGTTTCATAAACAGCGTGTATATTCTCATTCGTTCTATATGTAGCACTTAGATTTGTAGCACTGCAAACTTAAACAGACTGGGTAGAATCCGATCTGCAATGTTACAGTTCGTTTCATTTCTCAGAATTCAAGAAATTTTTGAAAATGTACGATGAATTTGCTGAAAAAAAGGTCAAACTGCTGCAAAAGTCTGACTTCTTGCCTGTGGCGGCTATCCATAAATTGGGCAGAAGTCAGACTTTTTTCAACAGTGTCTAGTACCTTGTCAACTAAGTTTTTTTAGTCTTGTCATTCCTGCGAAGGCAGGAATCCAGTCCGGTCAAGCATGGATTCCTGCCTTCGCAGGAATGACCAAAACACTCAATTATTTAGTTTACAATGTACTGACTCTGCTGAAAAAAGTCCGACTTCTGTAGAATTTGTTGATTTCTACCACTGGTGAGAAGTCGGACTTTTGGGCTATTTTGACCTTTTTTCAGCAGAGTCATGTACTAGTTTAAGGAATAAACTAGACAACCGCCTGATACGCCATACTGCGGAACGTCCTGTCCGGCTCATCTGTGCCCTGATACTGTGTCATAAACAGACCAACGGGCGCATTCAGGGAAAAGCGGCTAAAAGGAGAGGGTAAAGGCGGGAGAAAAAGTAAGAGATTTGAAGAGAGACCAACGCCCCGATTTGGAAAAGGCTCTGAGGAAAAGCATAGATTCGGCACTCTGCTTAGACCAAAAAAGAGAGCTACCTTTGAGCCGTAAATTAACGACACGGCGAATGGTGCTTTCAATAGCACCACTGCCAATGGGGAGTCCTAAAGAGGAAACAAGGGAATACTTCATGTGTTCCTGATGGGTGGTGAAATAGTTGAGTTGAGTGCGGATAGCACGGCTGTTTCGTCCTCGACAAAGCACGGAAATGTTTGCGATAACAGTCTCAATGTCGCCATTTTTAAGAAGCTGAGTGTTCTTCTTGACCCATTGTTTGCGTTGTCTGGAAGACCAACCCTTACAGAGAGAGGCAACCCGATTGAGATGCTCAACCGCATGATAGAAGTCGATTAAGAGATGGACCTTGTTTTTGTCGAGATTCAAAGAGGTGA
>JBCCFC010000653.1:0-7678 GCA_039029935.1 Chloroflexota bacterium | reverse complement strand
GCTCCACAATACATATATGGTGATGCGCTGGGATTTTTCAAAAGTTGTTGTCAGTGGCACAATTGAAGGGGTTCAACTATCGCTCAATAAACATCTAAATCGTTATATCAAACAATTTAGCAGAGAGTATCGTGATTACTTAAAAGAAACGATTGAGATTGATGAAGATGATGCTTTTATTTCGTTCAGTTCATTGGTTTCAGCCGTTAAACTATCAGGTCATAAGCTCTATCTCTTTATTGATGAGTATGATAACTTTGCCAACGAAGTGCTGATGGTCCCTAAACAGAAGACGCAACAGGAAACCGACGCACAACGACAACGCTACATTGATTTGGTCAAGGGTGAAGGTTTGTTCAAGACTTTGTTTAAAAACTTGAAGAGTGCTGGGTCTGGGGATGGGCTGGATCGTGTGTTTATGACAGGCGTCTCACCGATTGTGTTGAGCGATGTCACCAGTGGTGCAAATACCTTTAAGAATATATCATGGCGGCGTGAACTCAATGAACTCTGTGGCTTTACACAGCCTGAGTTGCGTCAGTTGGTGGCACAATTGCTGGATAACCCTGAGTTGCATGATGTGGTTGAGGATAAGGACACGGAACTTGAAAAGATGATGGCCTTAATGGAGAATTACTACAACGGTTCTCTGTTCATCGAAGATTTTCGCAGAGGCAAGGCCGAGCATGTGCCCAAAGTATACAACCCCACCTTGGCCTTTTATTTTCTTGAAGAGTTTCAGGCGCAGGAAGATTACCCGACAGAATTGCTCGATGAAAATTTGACGCCTGATGATCATAAACTGAGACATATCGCTGCGTATAAAGCGGGTGCAGAACTCCTTGACGATGCCTTTGCGCTTGACCGCACCATCATAGTACGCACAATGCGCCAAAAGTTTGGTGTCCGTGATTTGTTGAACGCAAACCTACAGAAAGAACGGTTAGCAGTTCTTCTCTGTCATCTGGGTGCGTTGACCCCGATGGGTCTCGCCCCAGCGAATAAGATACGCTTGGAGATTCCCAACCTTGTGATTCGGCAACTGTATAGCGAGCGTGTGTTAACCCAGCGTGTCCAGAGCGATGCCAGCAAAGTTGCGGAAGGCATCGCAGCAGCGGATGAACTTTTTGTGACAGGGGATATAGAGCCGCTTTGCCTCTTTGCGCAAACGCATCTCCTCAATCTCTACAACGGGCGTGACGGACGAGATTTTAATGAAGGCACGCTCAAGACGATTTTTATGATGCTGCTTTACCACACCGACCTCTATCTGATGTATTCGGAAGCACAACTCGAACGAAGTTTTGGTGACTTGCTGCTGTTGGTACGGCCAGGGATGCGTGAGAGCGGTGTATACGACATTTTGATTGAGTTTAAGCAGTTACCACTGAACCAGGCAACCGAAAAAGTAACTACACAAAAGGGAAAAACCATCTATAAGGCATTGACTGAGGAAGATGCCAAGACACGAACCCGTGATGACTTGAAGGCGTTGAAGAATGTGCAGGCCAAATTTACCGAGGCAGAAGATCAGCTACACAAATATCGCCAAAAATTGGTGGCGCAGCATGGGGATGACTTGGTTCTACGTTGTTATGCGGTCGTGAGTGTAGGGTTTGGTCGTATTTTGTGGAACGAGGTTTAGATAGTTAATAGTAACCGCACCGCCTCTGGGCGGTTCAAACGGAAAGAAACAGAATTAAAGTGAAATATTCTACACTAAAAATTCTTGTTTCTTAGGAGTTAATAGTTGATAGTTTAACCATTAACTATTAACTATTAACTATTAACTATTAATTATTAACTATTAACGCATACAACACCCCAATCATACGGTTTTCCGACACCTCGTTCAAATAGGTCTGACGGCGAGTCTCATCGGCAATATTATTCGCCCGGACATCCCTAGCATGAAGAGCTTGCTGAATGACCATTGCGGCGCGCTCATCTTGAAGCTGATTCAGAATAAAGCCAATATAAAAATAGGCTCGCCCCCATGCCCAACTCTCATCTATTTGTTCAGGGTGCATGTAGGTCAGTGCCTTTTCTGTATACCTTTTGGCCTTCTCGAGATCATCCAACCCCATCGAGGCTGCTGCCAGTCCAGACCAGGTTTCGGCCAATATAGTCATTTCGTCCATGTCATCTAGCAGAGCCTCTGCCTTTTCAAAAGCACTCAATGCCTCTGCAAACTGTTCTGTGTCTATGTTCAGATGTCCCAGTCGGAGCCAACTATTCACCTCATCCCATCCGTCTGATGCTTGTTGGCATAGTTCTATCGCATCGTTGAGAAACACCGCTGCCTGATCAACATCACCCAAATTGTGATGAGCCAACCCTAAATCAAGTAGTGCAGTTCGATAAAAATTGGCCCGACCGATTTGTTGACTATTACTGAGGGCTTCGTTCCCTATGTCCATGGCTAAATCAAACTGTCCAATGATGTTATAAAAACTGGTTAGGTTGCCCTGTACAAACACCTCGGAACTGATGTCTCCTCGTTCATGAGCAATCTCCAATGCACGTTGATAATAGCGTTCGGCCAAATCGTACTCCCCTCTTGTTTGGTAACTGAGTGCGATATTGACTGACCCTCTAAAAATTTCAAACAACAGGTCATGCGCTTCTGCCAAACGGAGATACTCGTCTTCAAATAAGAGCGCACGGTCTACATCGTTGGCGTAAAAATGCAAATTTCCTGAGGTTATCAAAAATTTCATATAGATGTCTATGTCATCTGATTGCTGGGCAATTTCGCTGCATCTTGTTAATGATTGAAAGGCTTCTTCTAACTGGCGATTTTGTCCCAAGGTCAATATCCAATTGTCTAACAGATAAAATTCACTCTGAGGATCATTCAGCTTTTTTGCCAGCACCATGCCTTTTGCGACGATTTCGCGTAAGACATCATCGTCGCGATGCAGTCGATAATAGCTGGCATAGGCGATCAATGTCTGAAGCCGTTTGGCATCGCTCTCTAATTGTTCCGCACAGAGAGCCATCTGTGCCAATGCCTCGACTTGAGCGTCCAAGTCACCAGTAATCGAATGGGTACGATGGTGCTCATAATAAATATCGCATCGCTTTTCCCAATCATCAGGCTGGATCAGCGCAAGAACACGGTCATAATAATGAATCACATCTTTGTGGGCATGGTTGAGCATTGCCTGCTTGCCAGCGATTTCCGCATAGTGACACTCTTTGGTTGGGTTGCCAGCCTCCTGCCAATGCAAGGCCAGTCGCCCAGCTTGAGCGTCATCTGCTGGGTAAAGCTGCTCAATGGCGGTGGCAACCTCTTCATGAGTTTCGCGTTTTTCATGCGCGTCTATCGCCACGAGGACCCCATCGCGAATTTTATCGTGATTAAATTGCCAGCCTTGGTTTCGGAACTCAAGCACGGCAGCATCTGCACAGAGCGGCAACCATTCCTTCTCAATGTCTAGTTTTATACTCAACCCTGTATTCAGCCCTGTATTCAACAAAGACATCAGCGATACATCCACCTCACGCCCGGCCACAGCCGCCTTCACCAACAATTGATTTGCCTGTGCGGGTAGACGATTCAGTCGCTGCTCCACAATGCCCCAAATCCCATTGGTTAACACCTGTGTCGGCAGGGTCATCTTGGCGATGTTGCCCAGATACCCCGCACTATCTGCCAAGCTACGAACCACTTCAACCGCAAAAAAGGCATTCCCCTCGGTTTCCCGTTGCAGAAGCATCTGGATATCTTCTCGCTTACCCGCCTCGCCTAGCATGGCTCCACTTAATTCAGCCATCGCCTGTGACGATAGCCGTTCCAATGGAAAGTAGGTCATCTCTGGTAGCAAGTCCGGCAAATCGGGGCGTTCATCATTGCGATAGGTCGCCAATATCAGCAGTTGCTTGTTCTCAATCTGCCTCGTCAACGAGGGTAACGGCTGTAGGCTGATATCAGCCCAATGCACGTCTTCGAGGACCAAAAGCACAGGTCTGTCTAGCCGCTGGAAGAGCCGAGCTATCGTGGTGAACAGACGAATTTGGGTGGCATTGTGATTAAGTTCGGGGGCTGGATGAACGGGACGCCCAATCAACTGTGCAATGTCAGGGACTAGTGGTAGCAGGACGCTGGCGGTCAGGTCCTCAATATCGGTGATCGCAATCACCAATTGACGGAGTGGGTCACGCCATACCCCATACGGCATTGCACTATCATCAATGGCTTGTCCACGCAGCACAAAAAAGCCAGAGACCAAGGCTTGCGTTTGTAGCTCATCGATCAAACGCGTTTTCCCCACACCACTTTCCCCACCAATCAGCCATGCAGACCCTTCGCCAGATTGCGCTTGCTTTAAGGCGACCATCAAGCGCGCTTGTTCCTCTTCACGCCCCACAAAGGTCGCCGCTTGGAGGTAGCTTTCACGAATCAGTTGTGTTTCTAAGCGGATGGGCTGCGCAAGCGACGAACCCAATGCGTCACTCAGATGTTGCAACGCATCCTGCGCGCTCTGAAAACGCAACACTGGTCGTTTGAGCAGCAGTTGCTCGATAAACGAATACAGTCGTTCGTCTATCCCCGCCAAATTGGGGGCGTCATCCATCACGCGATCCAAAAAGGTATAGTCTAATGGTCCAAAGGGGTGGCTTCCGGTCAGTATTTCTGTGATTAATACACCCGCTGCAAATAGGTCGGCTTGGACGCTATAAGGTTCGCCATCAAACAACTCCGGGGCCATATAGAGCGGTGTTCCCCCAGAGCTACTTGAGGGCTGTTCCGCCGACACTGCCAGCCCAAAATCAAGCACACGCACAACGTCATCCTGCACCAACACGTTAGCTGGCTTGAGGTCGCGGTGCAGGACACCGCGCCGATGGAGATAGGCCAACGCTTGGAATAGCTGTTGAATTAGTTCAATCTGGTCGGCAAAGGGTTGGTTGTGGGCTGCATCCAGAAATGTCTGTGCCTGTGACAAATAGGTCATCGTGAAGAAGGGTTGCCGCTCTTGGTCAAATCCATAGTCGAGGACACTGATGATGTGTGGATGGCGTAGACCCGCCAATGTCTGAAATTCATGGGCAAGGGCCAAACGAAGTTCGTCTTCCCTATTTCGATGCGTATTTTGCATGTCTTTGGAGAGGATGACTTGTTTGAGTGCAACGGTCTCGCCCATTAAGCGGTCGGTGGCACGGTAAACCATGCCCATGCCCCCTTGTCCTAGTTTTTCATGCAGTTGATAGCGATTGTGAATTGTATGTTGATTTGTATTTGTCCTCATGAGGATAGTGTACCCGTTGAATGCATGAAAATCAAACCGACAAATGGAGGATTGTACCTAAAAAAACAGGCATGAGAAACGTTTTATTCTCATGCCTGTTTCATGATTTCTAAGTACCTACTTAGGGTCGAGGTCTACTTTCGCAACACAGGTAAGTAAATCGTCCACTCACTCAGTGCTTGATTGACCGTCCCAATATCCATCAACGAACGTGTCCGTCGGCCATGACCATCTCCAATACATAATGATGCTCGGCATCCACATCACCAGTCGCATCAACAAACTGGTAGCCTGTACCACTGGCCGAACCCTGCGCTAGAATCATCTGGTCATCATCGGTCAGACGCACAGGCTCGCCGCCCGACTCGTCCAGCCTCAGCACATGGAAGCCAATCAACTCGGTTTCACCCACCGTTGACCATGATAGCTGGATGCCATCATCTGTCATGGCAACATCACGACTACTCAACAGCACACTGGTCGGTGCAAAGATGCGCACGGTGTCCGTGGCAACTTCTGTGAAGACCTGCGCTGTGTTGACCGTCCAGTTATTGGGCAATGATGTCGTGTCTAATCTTGCTGCAAACTCGACGACGATATCCCATACATCGTTTGGCGCAAAGTCCATGCCAAAGCCATTGGGCGTGGCTTGCGTCAAATCACTCCACACAATCTGACCATTGTTGGCGGTGGTGTCCGATTCAGGCGTAGTGCGCAGACCGACATAGGTCAGGTAGGCGGTGCTGTAGGTATCGGTCAGTGGCACGAGTGTCCCTGTTGTTGATCCTGTGTTGGTGATGCGAATCGTAAAGGTCACGGTTGCACCCGGTATCACAGGATCAGGGGTATTGCGTATCTTCTCAACAACAATGCTGGGGACGACATGGGGTCTGTAGAACCCAAAGTCAATGGTCATATTGCCATTTTCATCATCGCCATCGTCCAATGCATTGCCCTGTGCTGTCTCTGTGTCGCCATCGGTGGGTTCGCTATCACCAGTCAGGGTAAAGGCCGCCGAGAACGTTGGCGCGCCAGAGCCACCTGGCTGTTGGCCGTTGTCGTTGCCATCAACGGTGTCAGTGGCGTCAAAGCCTGCTGATGATGTTGGTGCATCTGCTGGTGGCGTTGGAATATGGACGTAATACTGTCCTGACTCCAGATTGCCAAAGTAGTAATCGCCGTTGCTGTCGGTGACGTCGGTGGCAAGCAGATTGTTTGCGCTGTCATATAGCTGCACTGTGACACCTGAGGTACCGCCATCACCAAAGTCCTGCACCCCGTTGTCGTCGTAGTCGTAGAAAACGGTGCTGCCAACGGACATGATGGGGACCAGCCCTGCATCAAAGGTGAGGTTGATGTCGGTTGCACCGACGGCGAGTGTGTCACTCTGTCCCGTTGTTGTGTCAACATCGCTATCATTGCTATCGTTTCCCGTGTTATTTTACGTTGTAAGCGTATATCCCGCTGGTGGTGTGACGATGATGTAGTAATCGTCTGCTGGCAATTGTGTATCGCTGCTGTCGGTATTGAAAATGTAGTTGCCATCGGCGTTTGTCGTGGTGGTATTCACCAACGTGCCTTCGTCGTTATATAACTGCACGGTCACATTCTCGACACCCATCTCACCGTCATCTTGTTGACCATTTTGGTTACTGTCTAGCCAAACCAAATCACCGATGACGGGGAAGACAGGTGTATCGACAAAGCCCATGTCGATGGTGTGGTCGTTTGCCAGATAGTTCCCTGTTGTGACACCTGCACCAACCAACCCTTGGAGTGGGGCTGGCAAGTTACTGTCGTTGGCGGCATCCAACACAACGCCGTTATTGTCATGCAGGCTAGAGCCAGCAAATGGGAGCGTCGAGTAGAGGCCATCCAAGTCACCCCCACTGAATTCGGCGTTATCGATAACGACATAGTAGCTGTTGTTGGGCATAAGCCCGTCGGGCGCATTCAGGGAAAGCGGCTAAAAGGAGAGGGAGAAAACGGGGAAAAAGTAAGAGATTTGAAGAGAGCCCAACGACCCGATTTGGAAAAGGCTCTGAGGAAAAGCATAGATTCGGCACTCTGCTTAGACCAGAAAAGAGAGCTGCCTTTGATACGCAAATTAACGACACGGCGAATGGTACTTTCAATAGCACCACTGCCGATAGGGAGCCCCAAAGAGGAAACAAGCGAATACTGCATATGCTCTTGATGGTTGGTAAAATAGTTGAGTTGGGTACGGATAGTCCGGCTATTACGCCCTCGACAAAGCACAGAAATGTTTGTGATAACAGTCTTGACATCCCCAATTTTGAGAAGATTGGTGTTTTTCTTGACCCATTGTTTGCGTTTAGTGGAAGACCATCCTTTACAGAGAGAAGCAACCCGATTGAGATGCTCAACCGCATGATAGAAGTCGATTAAGAGATGGACCTTGT
>JBCCFC010000652.1:0-7678 GCA_039029935.1 Chloroflexota bacterium | reverse complement strand
TTAAATCAAAAAAATACTTGGAAAAACCATACTACAACGCGACTCAAAGGGTTCTCTGGCGAGGAACGGATTCTAGCTCGCAGGAAAAATCTGCTTCATAACCAAATCCGTTGTAGTATATATTGACGTAAGCGGATTATAGCCGATTCCCACGCAAATCAAAAGGCGTAATTTTTCGGATATTTCTCAATAACTTTTCTGGGGGCTGCAACTTTTAAAAAACATGGCCGTATTGTTTTGTGAAGTTCAATACAAATATTACGCTACATCTAGCAAAGCAAGTGCTTGGGTGTCGTGTTTAACATAAACAGTAAAGGAATACAACAATGAGTTTATTAGGCAATGTGATTTGGTTAGTTTTTGGTGGTCTAATTGCAGGTCTCGGCTACATCATCGGCGGTATCCTCATGTGTGTCACCATCATCGGTATCCCCTTTGGGCTGCAAACAATTAAGATTGGGTTTGCCACCTTTGCGCCCTTTGGCAAAGAGGTCGTTGATTTGCCCAACGCCAACAGCACGCTGCGTGTGATTTTCAACATTCTGTGGTTGATTCTGTTTGGGTGGGAGCTGGCACTGTGGCATCTGCTCTGTGCGGTCATACTGGGCATCACGATTATCGGTATCCCCTTTGCCAAGCAGCATATCAAGTTGATCCCGTTGTCGATACTTCCATTTGGGCGTGAACTGCGGTAGTGGTCATCTACTCAGCCATCAGCACTTCAGCATTTCAGCACTTCAGCACACTGGCTGACTAGCTGACTAGCTGACTTCATACTTTCCTATCCGATCAAAACCCCCTTGTTTTGTCATCAAAACCATGCTATGATTGAGAGGCTGTTTCTACATTTTGGTAGAAGCAGCCTCTTTCTATTTTCGGATTTTGCCCAAATTCAGAGAATTATCAACCAAACGATGACACAAAGTAAGCAAACTTCAGACAAACAATATGATATTTTTCTTTCACATAATAGTGAAGACAAGGATGCCGTCAGCTATCTGGCAGGGAAACTGCGCGAAGCCCATTATAACCCATTTTTAGATACGTGGCACATAATCCCTGGCGAACCGTGGCAGGAAGCCATTGAGGATGCCTTGGCACAAAGCCGTACATGCGCCGTCTTTTTGGGGGGATCGAAGATTAGTCCTTGGCAAAATGAGGAAATGCGTAGCGTTCTCGATAGACGCACAAGAGACAATCATTTGCGCGTCATCCCCGTACTGTTGCCCGGTGCATCCGACCCTGAAGAGGGTCAGATGCCACCTTTTTTGAGTCGTCTGGCGTTGGTGGATTTTCGTAGCGGTATAGATGATAGTGAGGGACTACGACGTTTAATCAGTGGAATCGAAGGTCTTCCTCCCGAACCCATTGGACAGCCCAAACCACCGGGGGGCTTACTAGATGAGGTGTCACCGTTCTCGAACGACACATTCTTCATGACAGTGCGTCGATTCTTGTATTTGGTCAGACTCAGAGCGGTTTCGCCCAGAATTTTAGCGGCCATCATCACCGCGATTGCCATCATTCTCGCAGCATACTTGCTTAGGCCAGACACTTCCCCTGAGACAGCAAATATCAATTGCCATAGAATAGCCGATGTGCCTCAAGATAAGACGACCTTTGCGATTGGGTATGAAATGGACACAGACGAAAATGAAAAAGAGTGGGCGCAACAAATTACAAGTGCCTTATACCAGAAGTTCAGTCATGTTGATGCGGTCCAAGGTTTTTTTTATGGAGACAGCGAGACGGCCAAGGAGTGTAAAGCAGATTTGGATTATTGGATTGAAGTCGATGTGAAACATTCAGACACAATTCTAGTCTCTGCAAATATCTCGGAAGGAACAGGAGCGTTCAGAAGCAAGAGTACGCCTGAGAGCATACTCGTTGATCCAGAGTCACCCAGCATAGAATCACAGATTCTTGTTAGACAAGATAAATTGTTTTCAGATGTACTCAACGAATTTCAACTGCAACTTTCGGAAGATATTCTTCACAAAATTAATAATACACCGACGATTCATGGCGAAGCCCTATCACTCAATAATTCGGCATATCGACGCCTCTTGCAATTTAGCAATTCATCAAGCGAAGACGGGTTATCACCTGAAGAGGTATTGTCCACAGCAGAAAAAATGTTACGTGATGCCATCAAGCTTGATGCAAGGTATGCAGATGCGCATCATAATTTGGGAACAATTTTTTATTTTCGGGAGGATTTTGAGAACGCAAAGAATCAATACGAGCTTGCGTTAGCACTTTTGCCAAATAATCCAAGCTATCTCTATAGTCTAGCGAGTGTTCTTGAACTGTTGGACGAAAACCAAGCAGCAATTCAAGCATTTCAACGTTCCTGGGAGCTTGATCCACTGAGAGATGGTATATCCATTACACTCAATAATTTGGGCTTTACGTATTTAAAAATTGGTGAATTGGATAATGCGTTAGCGGTGCTTCAAGAGGCACTCGATTTAGAACCCAACAGCGGCATTTCCCATATTTTATACAAAAACATGGGAAGGGTACGTTTGGGTCAAGACCAACCAGAACAAGCTGTGCTTGAATTAACTCAAGCACTCGAACTGGCAAACGGTCCTTACCCTGAAGCAAGTTATTATTTAGCCAAAGCGTATCAACAACTTGATCAGGTGGAGGATGCATGTCAGGTGATTACGGCACTCTTGACACCAATCACACCAGGTGTATCACCAGAGGAGGTAGACGAGTATACAGACAAAATTAAGGGATTAGAGGGTGAGTTAAACTGTCTCGCCCTAGATTAGCACAGAAAGTTCAGCCGATACAGGAGCATAATTATGTCTCAAGGAGCCGGAAACAATACGACCAACAGCAGTTCTACACAGAGCACTACTACTACACAGACTGCCACTACACAAAGCACAAACCAGCTAAGACGATGGGCACAGGCGATCCGTCGGGCGATTTTTCGTCAGGATGATGAAGGGGCAGTCAGGCTCATCCAACCCCGTGCCAAAGCCCTTTTGGACGATTCGGGTCCGTCAGCCATTTTATTACACCCTCGCAATACGCGGGTGGCTAAACTCCCCATCACCATTCGATGGACCGAGGCCGCCGAGTCGAGAGGGTCAGAGGAAGACCCGATTGTCGAGTATCAACTGTGCATTCTTCATCCCACAAATGGACTCATCCAACAATCGCTGCCTGTGGATGATGTCCAACGTCAATCACATCCACAGAGCGCGGGGTATTTGGTTTGCGAGTCTATAATTTCAGCAAGCTATGCTGACCAACTTGAGGCAGGCGAAACCTATCGCGTCTACATGGCCGTTCGTCGCCAAAGTGATGCCCCAACATGCTATCAATGCTACCCCGACGAGACAAATAATCAATTTACGATTCTGTCCGAGGGGTTGCAGAGCGACTTTACCCAAAGACAAGCCCAAATTGATGCGACTTGGCCCGAACCATTTATCAACCAACTGTTCAGCGCCCGTCTATGCAGCGACTGTGAATTATGGGGGGATGCGATTGCAACATATGAACAAATTCTTAATCAACATAAAAGTACTGACACATCTATTTTGCTATGGGGTGTTGATCTAACTGCCCAAATCCATGTGACATTGGGCAGTTTGTATCAAAAAATCGGACTCAAGACGTTGGCACACGATACATATCTCCAAGCCCTTGCCACAATCACGGTCAGAGCAGAGCAGCCTGACGTATATGCCCAAGTATTGCTAAACATGGGATACCAATATTATGTCGATTTGGACTATGAAAAAGCGCTGGAAAATTTTCAGGCAATGATGCCAATTGTGACAACCAGTGATTTTGTGAATAGTCTCTTGCATGGCATGGCCGAATTGGGGTTGGGATTGGTCTATGCAAATGGTAGCAACACCAAGAATGATCCACAAGCCGAGACACATCTTGTAGCGGCAATTCCAATCCTAGCGAAAAGTGGCTCTAAGGTGGCTCTTACACTTGCAGAAAAGGAACTGAAATGGGTGCGAAAACGCTTGCATAATTGAAGGCGCAAGCCGCTGGACAGTGATATAGCCTTCTGATTCTATTCTCTAAATTGATAACGTTGGTTATCATTTCCGCCATCCGGAAATCGAGTTTTAGCATTGACTTATTTCAAGGTAAAAACTCAGTTTCTGGGCCGGATGACGACCAGCACCAAATTTGCGGATGCAAGGAATACAAATGACCCAGATACAGAAGATACACTATGATATTTTTCTTTCACACAACAGCGAAGACAAAGACGCCGTCATTCATCTGGCGCAAAAACTACGCGAAGCCAACTTTGAGCCGTTTTTAGACACGTGGCATTTGGTCCCTGGTGAACCTTGGCAGGAGGCCATCGAGGATGCCTTGGCGCAAAGTGCAACCTGTGCGGTCTTTGTCGGGCCAACCGGGGTCAGCCCTTGGCAAAATGAGGAGATGCGCAGTGCGCTGGATAGCCGTGTGCGTGACCATGACCTGCGTGTCATCCCCGTGCTGTTGCCCCACGCTGATATGCCCAAACGTGGTGATCTGCCCACCTTTCTCAGCCGTCTCACGTGGGTAGATTTTCGCCATGACATTGACAATGGCATCGACAATGACGAAGCATTTTATCACCTGACTTGTGGCATCAAGGGCATTGCACCGGGGCCAGTTGAGCGCGAGCAGCCATCAACTACGGATGTCATTCCCTATCGCGGACTGCAAGTCTTTGAGGAAGAACACGCTCGCTTTTTCTTTGGACGCACGGCCTTAATTCAGCAACTGGTTGAACATCTACGCACCAATCGCTTTTTGGGTGTCATCGGGGCATCGGGCAGCGGCAAGTCATCGGTGGTCCGTGCCGGATTGATTCCCGAACTGCGCAAGGGCGTGTTGGCGGGGAGTGATGAGTGGGCTATCTGCATCATGACACCGGGAAGCCATCCGCTCGATGAATTGGCAACCAAGGTGACGCCGATTTTATCAGGTGGGGCGGATATTGACTATGCGCTCAGTTTGCAGAAGCAACTACGCAGCGATGGCCGCGCCTTACACACCGCTATCCGTCTCGCCTTTGACAGTGGTTCTGTGCATAAACGCCTCTTTCTCTTTATCGACCAATTTGAGGAACTGTTTACGCTGGTGCGTGATGATGATGAAGGCGAAAAAGAACGACAGAAATTTCTTGACAACATCCTCTACGCCACCAACATCGCACAGGGGCGCACCATTGTCGTCCTCACCATGCGCGCCGATTTCTATTCACACACAGCAGCCTATAGCGAACTAGCCGACCGTCTTGCTGCCTATCAAGCCCCTGTCACAGAGATGCAGGTGGCCGAATTGCAGGAAGCGATTGAGTCCCCAGCCCAACTGGTACGCTTGCAATTTGATGCAGGCTTGGTGGAGACGCTGATTGAGGATGTGCAGCATGAACCCGGCGCATTGCCGCTATTGCAACATGCTCTGCTCGAACTCTATGAACGACGCAAAGGCAACCGTTTGACCTTTGATGCCTATCAAGAAATTGGTGGCATTCAAGGGGCCATTGCTCACCGTGCCGAAGCCATCTTTGCTGACTTTAGCCCTGAACAGCAGGACATCACACGCCAGATTATGATGCGCCTGACCCAACCTGGTCAGGAAACCGAGGACACCCGCCGCCGTGCCTCTAAAGCGGAGTTGGTGCGTGATGACCAGCAGGCGGCATTGGTCGATGAAGTGGTAAAAACCTTGGCCGATGCGCGTCTACTGACCACGTCTCTATTCAAACTATCCCCACCCGATGAATCGGTATCAGCCGAAGAACCACAATCTACAAACACTCCACAGGATATTATTGATGTCTCACATGAAGCTTTGATTCGAGGGTGGCCGCGTCTACAAGCCTGGGTCAACGAAGACCGTTCCAGTTTCTTGGTTCATCGTCGTTTAACCGAAGCCGCGCTGGAGTGGGCGCAGAATGACCACAGCAAGGATTATCTCTATCGCGGTGATAGGCTGGCCGAGATTGAACGCTGGCGTGATCAACTGCAAGCGGAGATGAACCCGTTGGAGCATCGTTTTGTAGATGCCTGTATCGAGTTGCGGACAGAAGAGGCTGACCGCGAGCGGCAGCAACAGCAAGAGCGTGTGGAGGCGGCTGAACGTTTGGCACAAGAGCAAACGCGGCGCGTTGAAGAGGCACAGGCGTCCAATCGCAGACTAAATCGACGGGCATTGTATTTGGTAGCAGCACTCGTGCTTGCCATTGGTGCAGGGATTGCCGCGTTTAGCTTTTATCAAAATGCACTGGAGCAGGCTGCGATAGCCGATGAGCAGCGGATTGAAGCGGAGGATCAAGCCAAGATTGCAGAGGACAACGCGGATGAGGCTGAGAAGCAAACTGCGATTGCGCGAGAGAAAGAACAAGAAGCGAATAAGCAGCGCACGGAAGCAGAACGGTCTACACGCGGTATTGTCGCCCGCCAGATTACCAGCCAAGCCGGGCTCTACCGCGATAACGATGAAGAATTGGCCTTGCTACTGGCGATGGAAGCTGTCTCCAAAACCCAGACTATTGACCAATATGTGACGTTAGAGGCGAACACGGCCCTGCGTGGGTTACTCCATCCAGCCTATCGAATGATGACGGAAATACTTGGTGGTCATATGTCTGATGTATGGTCGGTGGAATTCAGCACCGATGGCACACGCATCGTCTCCGCCAGCGATGACAAGACTGTGCGCATCTGGGATGCTGACTCTGCCGAGCAATTGGTACGACTGGACGGTCACACATCCTCGGTAAACTCGGTGGGGTTCAGTCCTGATGGCACACGTATCGTCTCCGGCAGTTCAGACCAAACCGTTCGCATCTGGGATGCTGACTCTGGCGAGCAATTGAAGCAAATGGACGGTCACACATATCGGGTAAACTCGGTGGGGTTCAGTCCTGGTGGCACACGTATCGTCTCCGCCAGCGATGACAAAACTGTGCGCATCTGGAATGCCGACTCTGGCGAGCAATTGACGCAAATGGACGGTCACACATATCGGGTAAACTCGGTGGGGTTCAGTCCTGATGGCACACGTATCGTCTCCGCCAGTGATGACAGAACCGTGCGCATCTGGGATGCTGACTCTGGCGAACAATTGATGAAAATGGACGGTCACACATCCTCAGTAAACTCGGCACGATTCAGTCCCGATGGTACACGCATCGTCTCCGCTGGTGGCTTAAAATCCAGAGGTTCTATTACCCTTATAGGCGATGACCTAACCGTGTACATATGGGATGCTGAGACGGGCGAGCAACTGGCACAACTCGACGGCCACGCCGCCGGGGTAAGGTCGGTGGGGTTCGGTCCCAATGGTACACGCATCATCTCTGCCAGTGAGGACCAAACCGTGCGCATCTGGGATGCTACGAGCGGAGAACAGCTCGCTCTCTTCGATGGTCACACATCCTCAGTATACTCGGTGGGGTTCAGCCCCGATGCTACACGTATCGTCTCCGCCAGCGGCTCCGAATTAATAGACCCGGAACCAACCGTGCAGATATGGGATGTAGAGACGGGCGAGCAACTGGCGCAACTCGGAGGTCACACATCCTCAGTAAACTCGATAGGGTTCAACCCTGATGGCACACATATCGTCTCCGCCAGCGATGACAAAACTGTGCGCATCTGGGATGCTGACTCTGGTGAGCAACTGGCGC